>CAMYOP010000006.1 GCA_947260045.1 uncultured Desulfobulbaceae bacterium | reverse complement strand
TTTTTTTTCTGGTATTGAAAACAAAAGCCTGCATACCTGCATTATTTTTATGTGGATATCTTTTCTTAATCAGAGTGCCATTTTTAAAATGATGACTGTTTAGATCACGCTTCCATTGTTTGGCAATATTGATGACCATGAAATCAAATTCACCTGCTTTGAAAGCCTCAACACTGACAATCTGATCTTTAAAATATTTAACCATTATCGTATCAAAGTTATACATTCCTTTACGCGCAGGATTATCAATTCCCCAATAATTTTTGTTTCGTTTATACCGTATGGATTTACCAGGTTTAATTTCGTCAATAACATATGGTCCTGTTCCCACAGGCGGCACCATGGTATCCTTGCCGTTTTCTATTATGAAGCCGTATTTCTCATAAAACGTTTTGGAAAGAATTGGTATTTGGGAAGCAATCATGTGCAGCTCTCGATTTTCCCGAGCAAATGTAAATTTTATTCGCTTACTGTCTAAGATTTCAGCGCCTACAATATCTTGCAGGTAAATTTGATAGGATGGATGCGCTTTTTCACTTTTTAGTGTTTCCAGCGAATACTTCACATCTTCAGGTGTGAGGGCTGTTCCGTCTGAGAACTTTGCTCTTTCATCAAGGGTATAGATAATAGAAAGTTTGTCCTGAGCCAGTTCCATATCTTTAGCCAGGAGTCCATATTCCGCAAAGGGCTCATCAAGACTTGGAGTTGCTAATGTTTCAAAAACAAACATCTCCAAACCAAGTGGTGCCAAACCTTTTAAGGTAAATGGATTTAACTTGTCAAAACTGCCCAGATCATGCAGGACAAGCGTCCCACCTTTTTTTGCAACTGGCGAGGTATAATCAAAACGTTCAAATCCTTTAGGATATTTGAGGTTCCCATCGATACTGATACCGTGTGCTGCGTAAAGTACGGCTGGAAAAAGCATCATGAGTATTGTGAGGATAATTTTATGCGATTGTTTCATATTATTTTTCCAATTGAAAAGTGAGGTGTAACAGAATTGGTTGAATAGATACTATATATAGACGATAAACGTGATATGAACAATGATGGAAAGCATTTGCTCGCAAGCACAATGAAAAAAATTGACTGATAGAATTGCTCCGTGTATTGTTCAGATTTTTCAAAACAGAATGCGTACGGAATTTTTATTTGAAGATAATTTTTTCCCTGTAAAATTTTTCTTCACTAGTTCCAATGGAGGATTAGAGTGGGACAAACCATAACCGAAAAAATATTTGCTGCACATTTAAAAGACACGCCTACCCCAGGTAATATGGTGTTGGATATAGATGTTGTCATGTGCCATGAAATCACTACTCCCATCGCCATCATGGATTTGATGGATAAAGGCATGGATAGAGTTTTTGATACTACTAAAATCAAAGCAGTTATTGACCATGTGACCCCTGCAAAAGATTCTAAAACTGCAACCCAGGGGAAAATTATGCGTGACTGGGCCAAACGACACAATATCAAGGATTTTTTTGATATTGGCCGAAACGGTGTTTGCCACGCCCTTTTCCCCGAAAAAGGCTTTATCCGTCCAGGCTACACAGTGATCATGGGCGATTCCCATACATGTACCCATGGTGCATTTGGTGCTTTTGCCGCTGGCGTAGGCACAACTGACCTTGAAGTTGGTATCCTTAAAGGTGTCTGTGCTTTTCGTATACCAAAAACCATGAAAATAGAATTGACAGGGGCACTTGGCCCAGGTGTTTATGCAAAAGATGTCATTTTACACATTATCAAAACTCTGAGTGTTAATGGTGCAACAGATCACATAATGGAATTCACAGGACCGGTCGTTGACCAGTTTGATATGGCTTCCAGAATGACACTTTGCAACATGGCCGTTGAAGCTGGAGCAACAAGTGGTATCTGCGCTCCAGACAAGGTGACAGCAGAATATCTTTGGCCATTTATCCAGTCTCAATACAAGACTATAGATGAGGCTGTTGAAGAATTTGAGAAACTTCATTCTGATGGTGATGCAAGTTATGCTAAAACCTTCACTTTTGATGTGAGCACATTAGAGCCACAGATAACCCATGAATACAAACCAGATCAGGTGAAAAATATTTCTGAACTTGCTGGACAAAAGGTCGATCAGGTGTACATCGGATCTTGTACAAATGGGCGCATAGAAGATATCCGTGCTGCTGCATCCATTTTAAAAGGGCATAAAATTCCTGATCATGTTCGGGGAATATTAACCCCTGCCACACCCGATATTTATTCCAAGGCCCTTGAAGAGGGTTTGATTAAAATATTTATAGACAGTGGTTTTTGTATATTAAATCCCACTTGTGGTGCTTGTCTTGGTATGAGCTCAGGCGTACTTGCTGAAGGTGAAGTCTGTGCCTCGACCACAAATAGAAATTTTAACGGAAGAATGGGAAAAGGCGGGATGGTTCATCTGATGAGCCCACTAAGCGCCGCAGCTGCGGCCATAACTGGCCAGATTACTGACCCTCGCAGCTTTCTTAAATAATACCAAAGGTTAACAGTTTTCCTTTTAGCCATTTTTTGCAGGAGATTAACATGCGTTTTCACCAGAAATGAAGAAAGCCAAAGTTCTCATAACCCGTTCTAATTTTGGTTGTGGTTCATCTAGAGAACATGCGGTCTGGGCACTTGAGGTCAATGACATTAACGTTGTTATTGGTGAGAGCTTTGCCAGGATATTTAGACAAAATATGTTTAACTGCGGAATACTTGCCGTGGAGCTCCCCCATGCTGACCTTGAAGAACTTTTTCAGCTTGAGGGCAGCATTGAGGTTGGCGTTGACATGAAAAATGGAAAAATTACCGCAACATCGCCAGGGGATAAAACCGAGACCCTTCAATACGACTTCTCCCTTAATCCTTTTGACCAGAAACTTGTACAGGCTGGCGGTTGGCTTGCATATGCAGACGCAAATTATTAATAATTCTTCTAAGATGTGTTTGGGGAAATAATCTGGACGGCTAATAATACAACAAAAGACAAAGGCCTTACCATAATTAGACGGTAAGGCCTTTGTCTTATTTACAGTCCTGCTTCAGCGAGTTTTGTTATCAAATCGCTTTGTTCGGGATTCATCTTTTTGGGTATCTGGATAGAGATCTTAACGTAAATATCGCCACGTCCGCCAATGGGTCCACTAGGCAACCCATGCCCTTTGATGCGTAATTTTGATTCCTGCTGTACGCCAGGGGGAACTTTAACATTAAATTTTTTCCCATCCAGTGTTGGAACTTCAATAACCGTACCACTGCAGGCCATGCTAAATGGTATTCGTTTTTCTAAAATAAGGTCGTCATTCTCTCTTTTAAAAAGGTCGTGCTGGGCAACGTTTATTTTTAAATACAAGTCGCCAGCTGGCCCACTACTTGGTGACGGTGCCCCTTTACCACTTAAACGCAGCCTCTTGCCCGATTCAATACCCTTGGGTATTTTCACTGCAACATTTTGCTGTTTGCCGTTTCTCTTCAAGGTGATTGTTTTTTCTCCACCATGAAGTATTTCCTCCAGGGAAAGAGATAATTCATATGTCTGATCAGCTCCTTTAGTTACCTGAGGGCCAGTTCGACACGAGCCACCACCACAGCCGCCCATACCACCCATGTTCCCCATGCCACCGGCGGCATTTCCAAAAATGGAACCAAATGGATTTCCTCCACCTGTGTTGCGAAACGATGTGTTTTGACCAAAGGATGCTCCACCAAAGCCAAATTGCTGCAAGATATCATTGAGATCAAATCCTCTAAAAATATCTTCCTGGGAAAAACGCTGGTGAAAACCATCATTGCCAAAAGTGTCGTACTGATTCCTTTTTTTAGGGTCAGATAAGACTGCATACGCCTCGTTAACTTGCTTAAATTTAGCTTCAGCTGCTTTGTCACCTTTAGTACGATCAGGGTGATATTTGAGCGCAAGTTTTCGGTAAGCTTTTTTTAATTCATCTTTGGAGGCACTTTTGGATACCCCAAGAATTTCGTAGTAATCAATAGACATTATGATTTAACCAATTGACAAACAATTAAAACGGAACATCATCGCCAACACCTGGAGGTGGTTCGCGAAAAGAATCCTCTTGATCATATGATCCACCACCTGAACCGCCTTGACTTCCACCAGCACCACCTTTAGGGGTTAGGAACTGGACATCACGCGCCTCAATTTCCGTTGTATAGCGATCATTTCCATCACGATCCTGCCATTTTCTCGTTCTGATTTTTCCTTCTATATAGACCTTGGAACCTTTGTTGAGATATTCACCACATATTTCAGCAAGCTTTCGCCAAACCACAATTCGGTGCCATTCAGTATGGTCTTCCTTCCCTCCATCCTGATTGCGCCAGGATTCAGACGTTGCGATATTAAAATTAGCAACAGGCGTCCCCCCTTGTGTATATCTAATTTCAGGGTCTCCACCGAGATTTCCTATCAAAATTACTTTGTTAATCATATTTCACCTGTTTTAACCTTTTTTTAATATGTAGGTAGTATAGTAAGGATAATTAGCGAAAAATCCAGACAGTAATGTCTTTTTTTAACACATTGTTTTATCCAACATGGCTGGTAAGCCACCCTTTTCTTCAGGAGTAAACCCCATTACTTCTTTCCAGACTTCGTCGCTTTCCATACAGAAATACAGACATGTTTTAGGACCAATATACTTTAAGATTTCAGTGGCTATGAATGTATACATCTCCACGCGGAGTGATCTAAAATAACGTAATTTACCATCAAGTCCATCGATAAATTCTTCGTAGAATATAGAAGAATGTGGAAACCTTCTTGTCGCAATGGTCTTTAATGTTGGTATGTAACGTAAAGCCCCCATGCTGATCCAGGCAATTGAATCTTTATCAACTGCTTGAAACAAGTTTCGTATGGTTTCTCTGTATCCTTCCTGCCAGCCATCATGATAAACTATAGGGTCAAAATGAAATCCAAGCTTGTAGCCCCAAAAGGAACATTGCACCGCGGCCTCCAGTCTTTCTTGAAGACTTGCTGCCCTTATTTCTTCTCGGGCCATAATGGGAGGACTGTTCAGGGACCAGCTGACAACTGTTCGACCATTATGTTCCAGGGACTCTAAATTTTGAATAATAACGCTCTTGGTTTTGAGTTCAAGTATACAATTGTCCTTCTTGGAAAAATACTCTACCAGGTGTTTACTTAAACCTGTAAGGCGGTCAAGGGCCATACTGTCAGTAAACTCACCTGTCCCTATCCGCTGAAATGGGTGCTGATTGCTTAGCAGGGTCTCATCTAATTCTTTAAACAAGTCGTCAATATTTACAAAATAAGAAATCCAGGGATTATTCAGGTATGATTGCAAAATACAATATACACAATCCATGGGACAATTCATGCCGATATTAAGTACCTGGTAATCACAGCAACGGTATTCCTTTGTAGCTGGACAGGGCTTAAAGAATTTCCCTCTGTTCCGGCAAAGAAACAGGTTCTGTTTTCCCTGTGGTAAGTTGTCTGGATAATTTCCACAGATGTCAGGCTCCTGCCTGTTTGGCAAAACAGTGACGGGGAGTCCACTGCGGGCAATAATTTCTTTTGTGTAGGGAAGATTATAACAGTCTTCTTCTACATAAATTTTTTCGAGATATCGCGAAGGATCGCCGTAAGACACTTAATTTCCTGGTTTACGCGTTAAGAGATAATAATTGTTGAATACTTGTCTGGAATTGCAAGAATTTGTGAACCTTCTTCTATTTTTCCATATTTGATACAGCCATTACCATAAATATTACATTTATAAACGAGTTCCTTAAAGGCCAGCATTGATTGATCCTGGCTCAGCTCGGTGGTGTCAAGCAGCTTGCAAAGGGATCTGATTCGGAATTTATCCATGCCCATTCTGTACTGAGTTGAGAGTTGATCCGGTCTGCCACCATCTTTAATCGTTAAAGGTTCGTCAATTAATAAAAAGTTCTCAAATGGGCTTACCCGAAGCCAAAAATCATAATCTTCACAACAGGGCAAATTTTCATCGAAATTCCCATATTGCAAGAACAGTGTTTTTTTTACCATTACTGTAGACATTCCGACAACGCACATACGCAAACAGCGTTCATAGATATCGCCATGGGGAGGACTATGCTTTTTCTTTTGTTGCAGCAGATGGCCACGTCTATACCAGATTTCTCTGGTATGAGAAATACTATATTGTGGCTTTTTTTGCATTTCTTCAAATTGCACTTTTAGTTTGTCAGGCTGGAAACAATCGTCAGAATCCAGAAAACAAAGAATCTCCCCTTTTGCTACATCTATACCAAGATTTCGGGCAGCGGCAGCACCCCTGTTTTCTTGATATTCATAACGGAGAGGCGTATGAGCGTGTTTTTTGAGTGTTTGTATCAAGTCATAGGTATCGTCTGTGGAACCATCATCTATCACTATCAGTTCATCACAGCCAAGGGTCTGGTTGAAAACTGAACCAATACTTTTCTCTAGAAATGGAGCACGATTATAGGTGGGGATGATTACTGAAAGCATTCTTTTTTGATTCTGTTAATTATTTGTATATCTCGCATGGAATGCACTTAAATCCATAAAGTGTTTACTGCACAGTACTTTTAATTATTTATGGCATAAAAAGCCCATTCTGATATAATCTATAGTTTCATAATTCGTACAGGGTAACATGCATACATATTTGCGGCCTAAAATGTTCAAACTTGACAGGTCCGTCACGTCTCTGCGAATTTTCAATCAGCAGCAACAGGAATTAATTTCAAAACCCACGATTAAAAATTCAAAATACACTTATTATGCATACCGATATTCTCATTAACACAACGCCTTATGAAAACAGGATTGCCCTGGTTGAAAAAGGTAATCTGTTGGAATTTCACCTCGAACGACCAATGGAAAAAGGTCTTGTCGGTAATATTTATAAAGGACGTGTTGTCAGGGTACTTCCTGGAATGCAGGCAGCCTTCGTTGACATCGGTCTTGAACGTACTGGTTTTCTCTACGTAGATGATGTCCATGTTTCCATGGCAGACATGGAAAAACGAGTCATTAATCAAGATATGCCCTGTTATCAATATGCTCTTTCTGCCAGCTCCCAAGAAATTACAGGCGTAAATGGCAACAGTCCAGCTATCAGCGATCTCTTGAAAGAGGGACAGGACATACTGGTTCAAATCTCAAAAGATCCGATTGGTACTAAGGGTGCCAGGTTAACCTGCCATATCACCCTGCCCTGCCGTAATCTTGTATTTATGCCTCTAACTGACCATATAGGGATCTCCCGAAAAATTGAGTGTGAAGACATTCGCCTATCCCTTAAAGAAAAAATAGAAGAACTCCGACCCCTTGGAACAGGGTTTATTGTAAGGACTGTTGCCGAGCAGGCAACCTCAAATGAGCTTGAAGCAGATATGGAATTTCTTCTTCTGCTGTGGGATGACATTACCTCAAGTGCAACCAAAGCAGCTGTTCCCAGCCTTGTTTATAAAGATCTGGACATAGTCCTTCGTTCTGTTCGTGATTTATTTACTGATGATATCAATGAGCTTATTATTGATTCTAAACAGGTGTATGACAGACTGCTAACTTTTGTTAAGGCTTTTGCTCCGGAACTCCAGAAAAAAATAATATTTTACGAAAAAGAAGTTCCTCTTTTTGAAAACTATGGAGTTGAAGTTGAAATAAATCGAGCGATCGACAAAAAGGTCTGGCTGCGTTCAGGTGGCTATATAATTATAGAAACAACCGAAGCTTTAACTGTTATAGATGTCAACACAGGCCGTTACGTTGGCAAAAGTGATCTTGAAGAAACTATTTTCAAGACAAATATTGAAGCAGCAAAAGAAATAGCCTACCAGCTTCGTCTGCGAAATATCGGTGGTATTATCATAGTCGACTTTATCGATATGGAGATTGAAGAGCATAGGGAAGACCTGTTAAGTGCTTTTCAGGAAGCCATGAAGACTGACAAGAGTAGAGTGAACATTTTAAAAGTTTCAGAATTTGGACTGGTTCAAATGACTCGGAAACGGTCATGTGAAAATTTAATTCAGATGATGACGGAACCGTGTAGTTACTGTAGTGGTGAAGGTGTCATTAAGTCCAGAAGGACAATCTGCTATGAAATTTTTCGTAAAATTTCAAGGGATGCCAAGAAAATAAGTGGTTCGAGTGTTGTCGTGAATGTTAACCCGAAAGTTGCTGACATGCTTTTAACTGAAGAGACAGGCAATATTGAGTTGATTGAAAAAGAAATTCAAAAATTAATTACCGTAATCCCTATAAAAGATCTGCATGAGAGTCGTTACGAAGTTGTCTGGAACTCATAGTAACACAAACGATTCCCCTAACATTAAAACATTTAAATATATATTTTTTTATGTCACGTAGAAATAAGTTAAGACGCAGACCCAGAAGAAAAATATCGGGTCGTTCTTTTTTGTTTACACTTTTAGCAATTATCGCTCTTGTTGGTTTAGGAGTTGGATTCTTGTTGTTTGAAACGGAAAAGCCAATAGCTCGCCTTGGACATGAAATTGAGTTTCTAGGTAACAGTGCCAAGGTAAGTTTTCAAATTCAAGACAAAAGAAGTGGAATCAGGTCCATACGGGTCACAATTGATCAAAAAGATTCCAGCCATGAACTCTACACAACCGGGTTCCAACGAAAGGCCTGGCTTGCAAACGCTGGTCCTGCAGAGCATACAGACTCTTTTGTTTTTGACTCCAAACGTACACAGGCAAAGGAAGGGAAAGCGGAGCTTGTCATTACTGTCAGAGACTTTTCTCTCAATGGCATGTTGATGGGCAATGAAACCATTTCTCGTTTTCCTGTCATCATTGATACCAAACCTCCAAAAATAACTGCTCGTCATACTCAACGCTATATAAGACCTGGCGGAAGCGGTATTGTTATCTACAACCTCTCTGAGCCAAGTGACAAACATGGAGTGCATTTAAATAATAATTTCTTCCAAGGCTCGCCCTTTCCGGGGAAAGACAATACTTTTATTTCCTATATAGCAATGCCCTGGAATGCCAAAGAATTAGTAGCACCACAAATTGTTGCCGTTGACCAGGCTGGCAATCAAGGCAAAAGTATCTTTTCCATTGTGATGAAAAAAGTACGGGATAAGACCGATAAAATCAATGTTTCCGATGGGTTTCTTAATCAAAAAATTCCAGAATTTGAAGAATATCATCCAGAAATGTCCGGATCTAACCTGGAAAAATATATTTTTGTAAACAATGAGGTTCGCCAAAAAAACGCTGATACTATTAAAGCAATCTGTAGCAAAACTGAGTCTGAGCGACTCTGGCATGACCGTTTCCTCCGCATGCCAGGTGCTTCAAGGGCCGGATATGCTGACCAGCGGACATATTATTATAAAGGAAAAGCAATCGACCAACAGGTGCACCTTGGTATGGATATCGCTTCAACAGCCAGTGTGGCAATTAAAGCAGCCAATACTGGTAAGGTTGTTTATACTGACTATCTTGGAATATACGGGAATATGATCATCTTGGATCATGGCCAAGGACTGTTCAGCCTGTATTCACATCTCAGCCGCATAGACACTACCATTGACACTCTTGTTGAAAAAGGTTCAATTATTGGCCATTCAGGGGCCACAGGCATGGCAGGTGGTGACCATCTGCACTTTTCCATGCTCATTCATGGAGTTTTCGCAACACCTGTTGAGTGGTGGGACCAGCACTGGGTAGATGTAAATATACAAAACGTATTACAAGATAAACTACTGTAAATTATTTTTAGCGCTAAAAAATACTTTTAAAAATTTATCAAAAAATACCTAGCTCCTCTAATGCTTAAGAACAGATCTCTGCCTTTTCTCTTATATAGTTATATCGCCGCAGAGTTGCTTGCTCCAATTTTTGCAAGCTTTCTCATCCTCTATGGTGTTTTTTTTCTTGTCCGTTTAACCCCGCTACTTGAAATTGTACTGGACCTGCACATTGGCCTGGCTGATTTCACCCGCATGTCTTCATATATTTTTCCATATATGCTGCTCTATGTCATTCCTATGGCATCTATGACTGGTGTTATCGTTGGTTTCACGAGACTCACTAATGATCGAGAAATACTTGCTTTAAAAGCCAGTGGAGTAAGTCTTCGCCAAATATTGCCGCCTATCATCCTCATTGCCGTCATCATTGCGACGCTGACCAGTTTTTTCTCCTTGCGTTTAATACCAGCTGGTGAAACCGCTATGCGCAAATTAATGTTTCAGCTGGCAAAGGAAAAAATCGACGAAGGAATAAAAGAAAAAACATTTACCGAAACCTTGGGTGATCTTGTTGTTTATGTTGACAAAATTGATAAAGATAAACAATGGCATGGGGTTTATGTTTCTGATATGCGAGGCAGAAAACAACCCATAATCACCATGGCCAAAACAGGTCACATGGTTGGCGAATCTGAAAAGATGATGGTTACCATTGTCCTCAGAGATGGGACCTTGCACAATACTGATAAAAGCGACAATCAAGTTATTCAATTTAAGCGGTATCAACTACAGATTCCTCTAAATCCTCCCTCCATAGTTGGCGGTACCGATGTGACCCAACAAGGACGCGGCTCCATGACTCAGCAGCAACTCCTTGAGGCCGCGAACAATTACGGAAATAATACTAAAAAAGGTATAGCCTATCTCACTGAATATCATCATAGACTTGTCCTGCCTGTCGGTTGTCTGATTCTAAGCCTTTTAGGTCTACCGCTTGGATTACAGGCTGGCCCAGGAAGAAAAGCTGTAGGAATTCCTTTGGGTCTTTCTTTTTTCGTTCTCTATTACATTTTATTTACTACTTTTCGGGTGATGTGCGAGGATATGGTTTTACCAGTTGTCCTCGGTATGTGGATGCCAAACATTCTTTTTCTATTCCTTACGCTTTATGTCTTTTACAGGGCTGAACAAGAAAAACCCATTTTGCCTGAAAAACTGCAGGATTTTATTTCGGACGGCTATGATAACTATCTCAAAAAAGGTGTTAAGTACTTATTGTTACAATTAACGAAAATACTTTCGCACAGAAGAATTCCTACCAGGCTTAAGCTAAAGCGAAGTTCGTCAATGCTTGTTCATGCTAATTCCCATGAACGTATTTTTCACTTTCCCGAATGTGAACACTATAATTGTTCGCGATGTACCTTAAAATTTAAAGATGCCGGTGTGGCACTTCAGGCTGGATTTGAACCATGCAGGTATTGCAAGACGATATTCGAAAAGCACAACCATTAAAATATCTTGTAAAATTTGGCATTACTCTGGGCCTTCTATTTTTCATAGTTCGCAGTATCGACCCAGTAAGCGCTAAAGAAAGTATCGCCCAGGTCACCCCCTTAGGTATTATTCTAGCGTTGCTCTTGCAAATCGCCAGTAATAGTGTAGCCGCCTTCAGATGGTTTCTGATCATGCAGCGCATAGGTTTCAGCCAACCTTTTTCTTTTTTTTTGAAAAGCTTTTTTAAAGGCACCTTTTTCAGTCAGGGATTGCCAACCAGTATAGGCGGGGATGGCATACGAATTCTTGACAGTTCCAGGAATGGTAAGTCCACCTTAGATGCCTTTTATGGTGTATTCATTGATAGAATAGTCGGGCTGGCCGGTCTTCTTTTACTCAACATGGTGGCTCTTCTTTTAAACAGAGATATATTGCCGACAAATATTCATTTTGGTCTCCTGGGAATCGTATCGTTTCTTTTCTGCGGCCTTTTCCTGCTATATTTTTTGCGTAAATTCCCAATATTTGCAAAAGGAAAACTAGGCTTTTTAGGAAGTTTGTCTGATCGTTTTTTTCGGGTTTACTCAGATGGTCGTTCCATTATTGCCCAGCTTACCCTGTCAGTTATTACCCATCTTTTAGCCATGACTGCATTTTACATTCTTGGTGTCAATATTGGTCTTGAATACCCATTGTATGTGTACCTTATTCTTGTTCCACCTGTTATACTTTTGATTATTTTACCCATATCACTAGCAGGTTGGGGTTTGCGTGAAGGTGCCATGGTTGGTTTTTTTCTCCTGATCGGCGCTGACAAATCAAAAGTTTTGTCTTTTTCTGTTCTCTACGGCCTCATTGCATTAGCTGGTTCCCTACCCGGACTCTTTGTGTATTTGGTACAAAAAAATAAAATTTAGCTTCTCTTTAATTTTGGTGACACTTTATGAATGTTGATCTCATGCGCGCCATCGACCACAAAGTCGGTGTTCCGCTCACATTTATTCTCACAATTATTGCTTTTTTTAAAAATTTGATTGTGGCCGAGAGGGTATGCGCTCCCAAGCGTTTGCTCTTTATCGAATTATCAGAAATGGGTTCTACCATTCTTGCAGATCCGGCCATGCGTAAGGCACAAGAGCAACTTGGCTGCACCTTGTTTTTCGTAATTTTCAGTAAAAATAGAGCCAGTTTAGATTTGATTGGTACCGTAGACAAAGAAAACACCTTCACTATTCGGGAAGATAATATTTTTGTCCTGGCAAAGGATACCATTCATTTTTTGTTCTGGTCCAGAAAACATCGCATTGATACTGTAATTGATCTTGAGCTGTTTTCTCGATTTACAGCCTTGTTGACAGGTCTTTGTGGCGCAGTGAACAGGGTGGGATTTTATAAATTTCACAATGAAGGGCTGTATAGAGGGGAACTGTTGACTCACAAGGTTGCCTATAATCCTCATATCCATATTGCTAAAAATTTCATTGCTCTTGTAAACAGTTTACTCAGTACGCAAAAAGAACTCCCCTATTCAAAACAGAAAATTACAGACGATGAAATAATATTGCCCGTTATGAAATATTCTGATGAGCAGCTTGCCAATATGCATGCTCAAGTCCAAAAAACATTTCCCACGTATCAGCAGGATAAAAACAGAATCGTTCTTATAAATCCCAATGCAAGTGAACTCCTTCCACAAAGGCGATGGGACAGTAATCGATACCAGGAATTAATTAAAAAGATTTTACAAACGTCAGACGATATAGTCATTCTCATTACCGGTTCTCCCTCGGAGCGAGTAGAGGCTGACGACATGTGTAAAAAAATAGCGGACAAACGCTGTGTGAATTTTTCAGGGAGACTTCAACTAGGCGAACTCCCCATACTGTATTCAATTGCAACACTTATGGTCACAAACGATTCAGGGCCAGGACACTTTTCTTCCATTTCCAAAATGCCAACCTTTGTCTTATTTGGGCCGGAAACACCTAAGCTCTACGGTTCTCTTGGAAACGCCACTCCAATCTATGCAGGTCTGGCCTGTTCCCCTTGCGTGAGCGCCTCAAACCATAGAAAAACGCCGTGCACAGACAATAAATGTTTACAGGTTATCAGTGTTGATCAAGTACTGAAAGCTCTAGTTCCTGTTTTAACTATTCAAGATAATGAACATTTATGAGCTTTTGAAATTTTAATGAATTACTTATGGCGCTATATTTTGGGCATGTACTTGATTGATTAATTGTCTATGGGGTGAAGGGAATGCATATGTTTCAAGTTCATCAAACTTGATCCATTTATACTCCTGTGCCTCATGTAAATTCACCTTTTGCCCTGCCGTTGGCAGCGTACAAAAAAAACAGTGTAAAGTGACACGGTATCGCGTGTAACTGTGCTTTATCACCGAAATTTTTTTGCCAAGATCAATTTCCAGCTCTGTTTCTTCCAGAAATTCTCGTTTGACCGCTTTTTCAGGAGATTCCCGTCCCTCTACCCTTCCCCCTGGAAACTCCCAAAGGTTTGCCCATATCCCATTCTCAGGTCTTTTTTGAATAAACACCTTGCCGTTATGGACGAGGATTGCACTTGCCATGGTAATCTTGATGATATCGGTACATTTTCCGGGCAATGGACGCTCATCAACTATGGATAAAGAATAGCTTTCGCATTCTTGAATGATTGGACAAATAGTACAGTGAGGACGTGCCGGCAGACAAATAAGAGCTCCCAGTTCCATGAGTGCCTGGTTAAATAATCGCGCCTGTCCTGGAGGAATTAACCTTTCCGCTGTTTCCCAGACAAATTCTTTATTTGCCTTATCCTTGATAGGTGTTCCAATGTTAAAAACACGGGCAAATACTCGCTCGATATTTGCATCAACCAAAGGGTAATCCTTAGCATAGGCAATACTCATGAGAGCACCTGCTGTATACTTTCCGATACCAGGTAAGCTTAGAAGGTCTTTATAGTCTGTATAAAGCAATCCATTATTATTGTGACGGAGCAGACGCGCCGTCTTGTGAATATTTCGAGCCCTCGAATAGTATCCGAGTCCCTCCCAGTATCGTAACACTACTTCTTCGTCAGCCTCGGCAATACTCGCTATGCTAGGGAATCGTTCTATCCACTTATTGAAATAGCCTACAACCCGTTCCATCTGTGTCTGTTGAAGCATTATTTCTGAGATCCAGACATGATAAGGTACGTAGGTGCGTCGCCAGGGGAGATCCCTCTTATTATTTTCAAACCATTTAAGAAGATTCTTTTGAAATTTAATTATGTTTTTCATTTAGTAAGTTTATGTAAAATTAAGCACTTGCAGAAAGTATGAAGATAAGACCTAAAAACATTAATAAGGCTCCAAAAGCCCTATACTTTATATGCTCTTCTTTAAGTATTAACCACCCCAGGAGTACACTCAGTAATATGGAACTTCTTTTTACTGCAATCATGTATACAGCAGTCGAAATCGAAATCGCCATACAATGAGTTGAAATATGTACCATCATAAGAGAGCCAAGCCACAAACCTTTTCTCTTATGTTGAGTAATGGTTTGAAAATTAATTTTTCTGAGAAAAATTAAGAGCACCAACACCAGACCGTTAAATGTCATAAAAAAGAAATAGGAAAAAAAGAGTGGAGAGGAATGTATGATAGCTTTTTTACCATAGACCGAGGCAAATGCATAAAAAGCGGCAACAAGTATCATATACCGTGAACCTTTTTCATAAAAAAGAGCCTTAACCGGTGCAAACAAACCTTTGTTCACATGGTTAAGATTTAAAACATAACCACCTAGAACAATAAACAAAATTCCGTAAAAGCCAAACAAAGATACTGATTCGTTGAGAGTCATATATCCCGTTAGAATCATGAAGAGTGGAGTAAGGCTCAAGAATGGGACGGTTAAAGAGATCGGTGATTTTTTTATGGCGTAGAGATAGAGAAAATATGGAATAATATTGAGTGGCAGAGAAAGAAGAAAGGCATGCCAGAACTCATAACTAAGTGGCGGGATTGGTATCAAAAAATACCCTACGACAAAAAAGGGAAATGCCCAGAATAATTCAATTGCGGCAATATCAAGTGGGGAGAGTTCATCATATGTTTTAGCCGATATATCTCGAGCAGCAACAGTAAAGGCTGTAATCATTGATAGGATGAACCAGAGCATGGGACTTTTCTCTCAGGTGAATTTCCCCCATCTAAATTACTCGGACTTATTTTAGAGAAAAACAAGTGAGTGGAAAGTGTATGCAGGGTTTTAGCGTTGATTGTTTTGTTATTGCTGTTGTTTCAGGTAAGCATAAATATCTGCGATATCAGGATCAGGAAGATCTTTTTCAACATATGAGGGCATAATATTAGAGTTAGATTTCCTAATTTTTCCCATAAACCTGCTATACTTAAGCTTTATATCTGCGATTTGAGGCCCTTTCCCTCCTTTACCGTTCTCACCGTGACAGCCACTACAGCGGTATAAAGAGAACCATTTCGCACCATTTTCAGCATTTCCATCAGGCGTTTGGGTGCAGGAGACTAGAATACAAAAAGTGCCAATGAAGACGGTAAAAAAGACTAACTTCTGGAGTGATATCATGTCTCTTGTTGCAATGGTTAAATAAATCATATTTAAAAATATCAGGAAGCAATTTCTGTTTGCTCACTGTTGTCGAGTTTCATCAGCCAGGAAAGCAATAAGCCGACCAGATAAACAATACCAGCGGACCAGATTACGTCTGTAAGAAAATGTCCTCCCTGTACGATTCTGGTGTAGCCTATGAGTCCACCATATAATAATCCTGTAGAAAGAAATAATAAGCCAAGGGCAACATTTTTTTTTCTTAATACAAACCATGGAGCGATCATATAAAACGCAGAAGATGCATGACCTGAAGGAAAAGAGCTATTTGGCCCCATTTTCCCTGGCATCCAGCATTCAGTATATTGGTGTTGACCACCAAATTCCTGGATCTCGTGAGGTCTGGCCCTGCCCCAGTTGTCTTTAAAAACAACATTAACAATTAAGCCTGGACCAAGAAGAAGGAGAAGAACAAAAAACAGTGCCGCTTTTCGAAATCTGCTTATTTGTTTTATATAAAAACCACCAATGAAGATAAATAAGCCACAAAGTGCAATGACAAAGCCAGGCTTCGCTGCAATTTGATAGTACAGACTCCAAGGGTGTTGATCCTTTCCTATCCATCTTCCATCAGGCTGGATAAATAATCTTGCTACCTTTAAGTCCAAATCCATTATTGAGATAAAGATGGTACTCAAGCCTAACAGTGTTGTTACTATGATTAATTCAGCAATCCGTTTATTCAAATTTGAAACTCATTATTTATAAAGTTTTTTCCACTTAGAAAATCCAGTATAGGATTCAGTTATCCTTCTTTTTTTCCAGGTTTCTTTTATACTCTTTCAAGATAGCGGCCTGATAAAACATATGAGTGAAAAACCTAACAATCTGGTACTGTTTTATCAAGTTCAGATTACTACTTGTAACACAAATAACGATATGTTATTTCAAGTGATTGTAATTCTCAGCGCTGTTTCAATTATAGTTGTTTCTCGTTGATTTTAAATCACTCTTGGTAATATTGTAATTAAAAAAATTGGCCCTTGTTCATGTCTACCTCAAAAGAATGGAAAAGTTTCAGTATCTGCTGGCTAGTACTACTCCTGGCCTTTGCTTTCCGCCTGGTGTTGAGTGGAAACTTTCTTCTTGTTCCAGATGAGGTGAATTACTGGCAGTGGAGCAGATATCTTGATTTAGGCTATCACGACCACCCCCCCATGGTAGCCTGGACTATCTGGCTATCCACTCAGCTGTTTGGCCAAAACGAATTTGCGGTTCGATTTCCCTCGGTTCTGGGGGTTACGATAAGTTCCATTTATATTTGCCTCTTAGCTGCCCGACTGTTCTCATGGCGCTGCAGTATGCACACGGCTTTGCTGAGTCAGGGGATTCTGCTCTTAAATGGTACAGCTCTTATAGCCACTCCCGACGGGATGTTGCTGCCCTGCTGGGCTGGTGCCTGTTACCACGCAAGCCAGGCTCTAGATTTCAAAAAACTCAAACAATGGTTATTAACAGGCATGTGGTTTGGTTTAGGTCTTTTGTCTAAATATACCATGCTGCTCTTTTTACCGTCTCTCTTTCTTGTCATTATTATTTGTCCAGCATATCGCAAACATCTTTTCCATTTTGCTCCGTGGCTTGGACTCCTTCTCTCCTTAGTAATATTTACCCCCGTCATCTTGTGGAATTATAATAATGAATGGGCGACTTTTCGGCATGTCCTCTACATGGGCGGTGTTGACAGTGGCGGTTTTCTCACCCATAAATATGTCGGTGATTTTTTCCTCACTCAACTCGGCTTGCTTTCTCCCGTTGTATTCATAATGATATGTGCTGCCTGGCTTATCAGTTATAAAAATAAAAGTATTCGCTACGAAGATGCAAAATATCTGGTATGGATGTCACTGACGGGTTTTATCGTATTCCTTTTGCTTTCTTTACATTCCAGAGTCTACGGGAATTGGCCAGCCCCCGCTTACCTTACTGCACTTATACTCATTGCTGCTCTCTATAGTCCTGGGAAAGTGACCTATCAAAAAAACAGCAAAAACATTTTCTGGAAAATAGCCGTTTGTACTGCATATCTTCTCTGCGTACCTATCCTCATTCAGGTTGTGTATCCAGTACTTCCTCTTCCGATAAAATTTGACAGAACTGCCAGGGAGACCATCGGCTGGGATGCTCTTGGCCAGAAAGTTCATAGAGTATTACAATCTATGCCAGACTCAGATAATACTTTTATTTTTGGTCTCAGATACCAAATGGCAAGTGAGCTTGCCTTTTATATGCCTGGTCAGCCTCGAACAGTTTCCATTAATCGCTGGAACAGACCAAACGTCTATGATTTCTGGGTTGATGAAGCAATGGTTATTGGAAAAGATGCTGTTGGTGTATCACGAAGTAGAGATATTGCAGAACGTTTGAGTAAACTTTTTACCAAAATGGATCCGCCAGAAGAATATCAGATCTATCGCACTTCTCCTTGGCAAGAAAAGGAACTTGTCCAGACGTTGTATATTTACCGTGGGTATGGTTTCAAAGGAGGGCTGCGCTGGCAACCAAGAGACCAAAAGGATATAAGAGCAAATCAGAAACAAATTGCCAGGTAGCACCTGAGAGTGCAACAAGGTAATCTTTTATTCTTTTAATATTTCAATATGTTAGTAGTTTTTCCATATTTCTTTTCGACTGTGTGTCCCCTTGTTTATTTGCTCTCTGAGAAGAGATACTATATAGTTATATATAAGTATTGATTAGAGAATTTAAAAATAATCTTGTTAAATATTTTCAATTGTAGATGATGCCATGAAAATTGCTACTGCCCAGCAAATGCGTACCCTGGACCGCAAAGCAATCGAAGAATTTTCTATTCCAGGCATGATTTTAATGGAAAATGCCGGCCGTGGAACAGTTCTTTTTATGGAAGAAGAACTTGGCCCGGTAAAAGGGAAAGGTGTCCCTATTTTTTGCGGCCCTGGCAATAATGGCGGCGATGGTCTTGTCATTGCTCGTACCGTTCACCAGCTTGGCGGCCATCCTCTTATTTTCTTCCTCGTACAACCGGAGAAACTCAAGGGGGACGCAGCACAAAACTTTCACATTATACAACAATCAGGTTTTAATTGGTTTTGTGTTGCAAATGAAGCAGATTTACAACACGTAGAAGATTGTATCCACGACTTACGTAATCGCTACCCCCTCTGGTCTCTCGTCGATGCCCTGTTTGGTACTGGGTTGAAACGTAATGCCACTGGACTATTTTTTGATACCATTGCTCTTATCAATTCGACCCGCGACAAGTTCCAGGTCCCAGTAACTGCTGTGGACACTCCTTCAGGCCTTGACAGTGACACGGGCAAGGTTCTTGGTGCCTGTGTAGATGCTGACCTGACTGCTACCTATGGGGTGGCAAAACCTGCTCACTTCATGCACGGTGGTAGCTTTATCGGTTCCCTGAAAGTGATCGATATTGGCATTCCACCTGAAGTCGTAAAATCTGAATCTCTTCAGGGCAATACTATCGATACAGATATTGCGACTTTAATACAAAACCGTGCTCGCTCTTCACATAAAGGATCTTATGGACATCTATTGATCATTGCTGGCTCAGAGGGCAAGACAGGTGCTTCAATTTTAAGTGCTCTTGGTGCGCTGAAGTCTGGCTGTGGACTGGTCAGCTTAGCTGTTCCTCGAAATCTGAATGCAATCTATGAGACAGCTCTACCAGAAGCAATGACCATCCCGCTGCAGAAATCATTTACATACCCGGTAATAGATGATTTTGACTTTCTTCTGAAGCAGGCACGTGGGAAAACTGCTATCGTTCTAGGTCCAGGCTTGGGAACTTTACCTGAGACAGCCGAGCTTGTTACAAAATTATATAAAGAACTTACCATCCCTCTTGTTATAGATGCAGATGGCTTAAATATATTAGCAGCCAACAGGCAAATTCTTGATAATCCAGCCGCAGCAAGAATTTTCACACCACACCCAGGTGAAATGGCTCGATTGCTTGATATTTCATCAAAAGAGGTGCAGGTTGACAGACTCCATGCCGCAGGATGGCTGTCTAAAAACCAAACCAACAATTCCTTGTCAAAGGTAGAGCTTATCACAGTTCTCAAAGGTGCAGGGACTATTTGTTATCATAATAATGGTGCTTGGGCAATCAACACCTCTGGGAACCCAGGTATGGCAAGCGGCGGAATGGGTGATGTTTTGTCAGGAGTCCTTGGTAGTTTTTTATCCCAAGGTTATTCACCCTGGGAAGCTTCACAACTAGGGGTGTACATTCATGGATTGGCGGCTGATATCCTTGCAGCTGACAAGCCAATTGGGTATCTTGCCTCAGAGGTAGCAGCAACTCTACCGACTGCTCTCAAGAAATGTTCTCTTACAAAAAATTAAATTTCATGGTGAAAACATGTTAACAGCACAGGATATTATGACCAAAGAGGTCATAACCGTTCAGGAAGATACCTTGGTCCAGGAATTAGCAAAAATTTTATCTGAAAACAATATCAGTGGAACACCTGTGACAGATAGTGATGGTAACCTGGTAGGAATGGTTACAGAGAGTGACTTAATTGACCAAAACAAGAAAGTTCACATCCCTACCGTAATGTCCATCCTCGATTCTTTTGTTTTTTTAGAAAATCCGGTACGTCTTGAAAAAGATTTACAAAAGATGGCGGGCACAAAGGCTGGTGAGATATGCACAAGGGATATAATTCATGTTGAAAGGGAAACACCACTCGATGAAATTGCTACTCTGATGGCTGAAAAGAAAATCCATACATTTCCAGTTATGAATGGTGATGAACTCGTAGGAATTATAGGTAAATCAGATATTATTAAGGTAATTGCCCAGAGATAAGAACTTCATTATCCTTTAACTCGTTGAAGAGATAAAAACAGTTTCTTCCTTTTTTCTTTGCCTGATACATAGCAATATCAGCATGACGCAGCATGGTTTCAGCGTTTGAACAGTCCTCTGGGAATACGCTGATGCCAATGCTTGCGCCAATGTAGCAGACATGATCATCAACCTCTATTGGCTCGTTCAAACTCTTGATGGCTTTCGCTGCTACCATTTCACATCCTTTAATATTCCCAGAACTTTCCAGTAAAATAACAAATTCATCCCCACCCAGGCGACAGATGGAGTCTGACGTGCGGAGCATTTTTGAGAGTCTGTTTGCCACCTGAACTAAAACCATATCACCAATGGCATGACCATACGTATCATTAACTGGTTTAAATCGATCCAGATCTATGAACAGGAGACAAAGCATCCGATTATGTCGTTCGGCAAGAGATATAGCCTGAGGGAGTCTTTTATGAAAATAGTTGCGGTTGGGTAGGTTGGTTAGAGAATCATGATCTGCCATATAGCGGATGATGTTTTGGGCTTGTAATCGTTCGGTAACATCCTCAAAGACCATAACTCCGCCAACAACATCTGGTCCGTTAAAGATGGGTGTTGCCTTGCAGTCTGCCGAAAAAACATCACCTTTTTTCCTCTTGATTTGTAATTCATCGTATTGGAAAGGATTTTTCGGTGCATCAATCTCGAAGAAGGGACAACAATCCACGTCAAATGAGTCAGAGTTGGGCATTGAAACACAGAAGATTTCTCTATAAGGCCGACCAAGAACCTCCCCTGTATCATAGCCAAGCATTCTGGAGGCAGCTGGATTGATATAATTTATTTGTTTCTTTTTATCCACACCGCAAATACCATTTGCTGCAGTGTCTAATATCATTTCATAATTTTCTGAAACTCTTTCCAGATCAGCTTGTGACTTGTGTGCTTCTAGGATATAGCGAATACGATTTTTCAGGACAGGCCAGTGGATAGGTTTACGAATATAATCAATTGCACCAGCATCAAATGAACGATCTACAGAATCATCATCTTCCAGGGCAGTGATCATGAGAACTGGTGGTGGAAATTCCAGCGTATTTTTAATTTTTTTACAGACTGAAGGGCCATCCAAGCCAGGCATGGCAATATCAAGCAGGATTAGATCAAAAGAATTTGTAGCAATGAGCTCTAGAGCACTTTCACCATTTTCAGCTTCAATGACATTAAAGAGTTCACCTTCTAAAAATTGTCTAAGAAACAACCTTATGACTTCGTCATCATCGACGACCAGTATGGATGAAATTGAAGTTGAGGGAAAAAGAGCAGCCATTTTTAAATTTTTAACTATTGAGTTGAATGACCTGAAATGGAAATAACTACTTTCATTTTGTAGCAAAAAAAATATTTAATCAAGCTCTTCAGACAAAAATGCTGCTACCTGAAAGGCAACGTGGCGAATTTTATCAATTAATACTTTAATACCTTTTAAATTTTTATTTTTACCCATTTCTTCAGCCTTCAAGCATAAACTCGCTAGTTTTATCGCTCCAAATTGACTGCAGCTCCCTTTTAAGGTGTGTGATACTGATTGCACCTGATCAAAGTCATTATTTTCAACCGCACGCTGTAACTGATGAAGACGTTCAGGTAGAGAACCAAGGAATACTTTTATGAGAGGGTCGAGGTTGCCAACATTTGCCCTGATACTTTCCAAGGTTTCCATATTAATTAATTCACTTTCTGTTTCAACTGATCCATCTCTCCTGACACCCTTCACGTTGTAATGCTGCTGCAGTTGAATGCCTGCCTCCGGTATCCAGCTATCAAGAACTTTTTGTAGATCCTTGAAATCTAGAGGTTTGAGGAGATAGTCACTCATACCAACCTCAAGACAACGTTTTCTGGTAGTAGGGTTACCATCAGCAGTTAAGGCTATGATGACAGGTCCGTCTTCATTATCCTGAGATTTAATGGCGTTTATCTTTTGCGTGGCGACAAAACCATCTAAAACTGGCATCTGGCAATCCATGAAAATAAGGTCATATTTTTTTTGGCCACATAAATTTACAGCCTCCTGCCCATTATTTGCCTGATCAATAGTGATACCAACTTTTTTAAAGAGCTCGCAAATAACAAGTTGATTGGTTTCATCATCATCAGCGATTAAAACTTTAGGTTTTTTCTGAACAATACTTGCCTGATCTTTAAGTGTAACTCCTGAGGCTAAATCTTCAGGATTGCCCTTCAGGTCATGGACGGCTACCAGTTCCTGCTTGGAGCCATATGGCAAAGTGATGTTAAACCAAAAGGTTGATCCTACACCTACCTCTGACTCAAAGCCAATTTCCCCCATCATTAATTCTATGAGTTTTTTACAGATGGAAAGTCCTAGTCCAGTACCGCCATATTGCCTGGTAGTAGAGGTATCGAGTTGTGAAAATGGAAGGAAAAGAAGGTCTTTTTTATCAGGTGAAATGCCTGGGCCACTGTCCTCGACTTCAAAACGCAGGTTGTCTCCAACTTTATTTGAACGTAATAATTTGACTCTGACAGTGACAGTACCGCTTTCGGTAAACTTTATGCCATTGCCGAGAAGATTAACCAAGACCTGGCGTATGCGATAACTGTCTCCAAAATAATAGGCATGAATCCTTGGATCAACTTCAGCGCGTACAGCTATGTTTTTTTGTTTCGCAGATATTTTATAGAGATTAACAAGTTCACAAACCATTTCAGCGAGATGAAAGCGTTCTATATCCAACTCCATTTGCTCTGCTTCTATTTTACTGAAATCAAGAATACTGTTAATGAGAAAAAGAAGATTGCGTGCTGAATTGAGTATCAGCTCGGTATAATGAATTTGTTTAGAATCAAGGTCTGTTCCCAAAAGAAGTTCAGTAATGCCAATCACACCGTTCATGGGCGTACGGATCTCATGGCTGATCATGGTAAGGAAATCACTCTTAGCTTTATTGGCATTATCAGCCTGTTTTGCAGTAGCCTGCAAGCTGCTGTTCTGCTCCTCAAGGTTGGTAATTGTCTTTTTGAGGTTTTGTATTTGTTGAATATATTCTTCTTTAGTATCAACCATATGCTAAAAGAGTTTTAATTGTCTGGAAGTGGCTTTTTTATTTTTTTTCTGGCCAGCATTAAGGGTGATCCTTTGAACAAGTGAATCAGGCAGTTCTTTTAAAAAGCGAGATTGTACCTGATCATTTATTTTTCCAAAATAATCTCTTTTTTGAGCCCATGAAAGATAGAGCAAGTCCATTGCCCTGGTGATTCCAACAAAAAACAGACGCCTTTCTTCTTCCAGGTGCTTTACTGTTTCTTCTTTTGATAGAATGTCACGAGGTGCAAGAGGTATAATTCCCTCTTCCAGGCCAACAATAAAAACAACAGGAAACTCTAAACCCTTTGCTGCGTGCATGGTCATCATGGTAACAGCATCAGCTCTCTTATCATAAATCACACTGTCTTTGTGCTTTTGTAAGTGGTAGGCAAAATTTTCAAGTGAGTTTCCAAAAGAAGTTCCTAGGTTTAAAAAACGATTTGCGTCTTTTCTGTTGTTCTCAATATTATACGTGGTGAAAAGATAATGTATAGAATTTTCCAATCCATCTTGTTCAACAGTCTGGCGGAATATGCTGAAGCCCTCTGCCAGGTGTTTTAAAACACTTTTAACTGATGATGGAATTCCCATATTTTTTTCGATATTTTCAATTAAACGAATAAGAAGGTCGACCTTGCCAAGTGGAATGGCTTGTTCAAGTGTCGCTAGATGTTTTTCTCTTATACCACTCTCTTTTCGTAGAAAA
>CAMYOP010000005.1 GCA_947260045.1 uncultured Desulfobulbaceae bacterium | reverse complement strand
AAACGACCGACATCATCAAAACCATACCGTACCTGATAGCCGGAATCGAGCGTAAAACCATTGGCCCGGCCGGGAACAACAGTATCATAACTCCTGGTCAGGGTACGGTTATAGATTGCGCCGGTAATGGTCTCGCTCTCAAGCGCAAGCGTGGGGTTATAGACAAAAGATCTGCTGCCCAGGCCATCGGTAACACCTTTTTTGCGGCCCAGGCGGTCATAATCAAAAGCGATATCCGGGGGATGGTGGTGGATTCACCGAAAAATAAATGCGACCCCTTTTTTTTCACTTTTTTTTTCATGGAGGTTATAGGGAAATCTCCGTTTTCCCCTTGACAATACTTATCATGGATGTCCCCGTTCCTTTTCTCAAAGGAGACAGGGTTCCTTAAGAATCGGACAAAATCGGATCAGTTTTCCTTTCCTCTCGAATTGCAATTTCAGCTGGTATATAATCCTGGTATAGTGAAAAGATATTTTGCTATTTTTCATTTTACAAGGATTGTTTTCATGTATGATAAATATACTTTATTTAGGTAATTATTTGTTTTAAATATAAAAAATTCTAATTAGCATTTTGTAGCTATACCTACTTTGGAGGTTTGAATGGATCCGCAGACACTTCCCGTGGAAGCGAAAAATTTATATGACAATATTCAAAAAGAGTATCCCGTAGGTTTTGAACCTTTGCAGTTGGGCGATATTCGATTGAATTTGTTAAAAATAACAGACATTGAACCTCTGTTGAAAGGCAAGGACCCCTTAAAGAATCCATCTGAATTTCCGTTTTGGGTGAAACTCTGGGAATCGGCAATGGTGCTTGCAGAGTTTTTAGCTGGCCAGAAATTTGAGGAAAATACTACACTGCTCGATCTGGGTGCTGGTCTTGGTGTACCAGGTTTAATTGCGGCAGCGGCTGGCTGTAATACTACCTTGACGGATTACGAAGAAATTATACTGGATTTTCAGCGGGTCAGTGCAGCAGCCAGCAAGCTTGATAATGTCCAGTTTGAAATGCTCGACTGGCTTAATCCAAGGGATATTGGCCGCTATGATATAATCATAGGAGCTGAAATTCTTTTTAGAGAAGATTTCTATCAGCCTCTTCTTGATGTAATGGCCCAGACTTTGAAACCAGGAGGCGTTATTTATTTGGCACATGATATAAATCGTCAATCCCTGTCGCCGTTTTTGCACAAAGCACAGGAATTTTATAATATTTCAGCTTCAAAAAGAAGACTAAAGTCTATCGAAGAAGATAAGTTCATTATGCTTCATCGTTTGACAGCGAAAGTCTGATATACGGTATGTATCCTGTCTGTCTTGATATTTCTGAAAAACCCTGTGTTGTTGTAGGGGGGGGCAGTGTTGCCAGCCGTAAGGTAAAGGGTTTACTTGCCGGAGATGGTGTCGTAACGGTCATTAGCCCTGAAATAAGTGATGAGTTGTATATGCTATTTCAGAAAAAGAGTATCACCTGGAGAAAGAGACCTTTTGAAGGTGGTGATCTCCAAGGTGCAACGCTGGTATTTGCCGCCACAGACAGGCAGGATGTGCAGAAGGCCATTCAAGCTGAGGCTGAAAAAAGGGGAATTTTGGTGAATGTTGTTGATGATCCTGAAGCCTGCAGTTTTCAGGTACCTGCGGCCATTCGCTCAGGTGACTTGCTCCTCACTGTCTCCACCCATGGCAAAAGCCCGGCAGTTTCTGCTATGATCAGAAGGCAGCTTGAGAGTGAGTACGGCATGGAGTATCAAGCTCTTCTTGATCTGATGTCCCAGATTCGAGAAGTAATCCTTGCGGGAGAGTACACCCAGGAAGAAAAGAAAAATTTATTTAAAAATATTTTGCATGACGATATAGTTCACTGGATAAAATCTTCTCAGTGGGATTTACTGGAAAAGCATCTGCAAGGCGAGCTTGGTGCTCATTATCCTTTTGATTTCAGCTCTCTTGGGCAAACTAATTCATGAGTTCTTTACTGTTTCAAATTAGTTTTTTTATATATTTTCTGGCAGCGACAACGTATATGGTTTTTTTCGTGTCGCAAAATGCCAAGGTACGTAAAGTTGCCCGGACAATTTTTCTAGGAGCTGGCCTTTGCCATACCCTGACCATTATTCTTCGTTACTTTGAGGCGGGCCATACGCCAATCACCAGCCAACACGAAACTGTATCGTTTTTTGCATGGTCTGTTGCCTGGTGTTACCTTTCATTTCGCTGGCGCTATACGGTTAAAAATTTTGGTACATTTGTTTCACTGCTGACCTTTTGTCTTATGTTGCTGTCTGCCATGGCACCCAAGACAATTTTACCACTCGTTCCAGCGCTCCAGAGTTGGTGGCTCCCTGTTCATGCTTCCATAGCTATTGTGGCTGATGGGTTTCTTGCACTGGCCTGCATCGGCGGCATTATGTATCTTCTCCAGGAAAGAGAGATAAAACAAAAGCGTTTTGGTCTCTTTTATTCGAGGCTGCCGTCCCTTGACGCCCTTGATAAACTCAATCATCACTGTCTGTCCGTTGGTTTTCCCCTTTTAACCTTGGGTATTATCACTGGTTCTGTCTGGGCGAAACAGGCCTGGGGAGCATACTGGCACTGGGATCCAAAAGAGACCTGGTCTCTTATTACCTGGTTTTTGTATGCAGCTCTGGTCCATCAGCGTTTCACCGTTGGCTGGAGAGGGAGACGAGCCGCAATAATGACAATTATTGCTTTTCTGTCAGTACTCTTTACTCTCTGGGGCGTAACATATTTTTTGGATGGGATTCACACCTATGCCGCATGAATCAATAGTGCTGCTGGGCGTCAATCATAAAACAACGCCTTTGGAAGTACGGGAAAAGATGGCTCTTTCGGATGGATATGAAAGCCCTTTAGCCGCACTTGGAGCTCTTGATACCATAAACGAGTATTACCTACTCTCCACCTGCAACCGTGTTGAGGTACTTTTTACCTGCACGGACCCCACTCTTGCCCGCTTGCAAATATTGGATCTGCTTTTTGGCAGCAGTATTGAAAAAGACCAACTGGAACGTCACGTCTACCAGTATCAGAATAATGAGGCGATTAATCATTTATTTATGGTCGCTTCCAGTCTTGACTCTATGATTGTTGGTGAGTCCCAGATTCTTGGACAGTTAAAAGAAGCTTACCGTTATGCCTCAGACCTGAAAACAATAGGTCTTGTCCTCAATAAATTACTGCATAAATCATTCACCGTTGCAAAACGAGTTCGTTCAGAGACCCAAATCGGAGCAAATGCAGTCTCCATCAGTTATGCTGCCATAGAGCTTGCTCGAAAGATTTTCGGTAGCTTAGATGACAAAAAAGTATTGCTTGTTGGTGCTGGTGAAATGGCTGAACTAGCGGCTGAACACCTGGTAGGGCAAGGCGTAAGTGAGGTTGTTGTTGCAAACCGCACTTTAGAGAGAGCCGTTAAATTAGCCAGGCGCTTTGGCGGAACTGCTGTTTCACTTGGTGAGCTTGTTGATCAGCTGGCTTATGTTGATATCATTGTGAGCTCAACAGGTGCTTCTTCTATCATCCTTAGTAAAGATGATGTGAAGCCGGTTATGAAGGAGCGCAGAAACAAACCGCTCTTTTTTATCGATATAGCCGTACCCCGAGATTTAGATCAGAATATTAACGATCTTGAAAATGTTTATCTCTATGATATAGATGATTTAAATAATGTCGTAGAGATGAACAAAGCCGAGCGAGACAAAGAGGCTCTCAAGGCCGAACGCATTGTCCAGGAAGAATCGTTAAAATTTGGTCAATGGCTTGAAAAGACTGAATTGACCCCAACGATTGTTGAACTACGCAGTATGGCAGATAAAATTTGTCGCAATGAACTTGAAAAGAGCATAGGCCGAATTCAGGGATTGACAGCTGCTGAACAGAAATCAGTTGAAAAGATGGCGAGCGCCATAGTGGCAAAAGTTCTTCACCATCCCCTGCAATACCTGAAAAATGGTAATAATGGAACCAATCAGAAAACAAGAATCGATATTGTAAGAGATCTCTTCAATCTCGAAGAAAGTCGTATGGACCGAGAAGATCAGTGATTGTACACGAACGTGAAGCTCTGTTAGAAGAAGAAGTCATTATTGTCCGTAATTCTGGAGAGATACCGGAAATTGCCCTGCACTCCTCTCTCTACTATCTGACCAAGGATGAAGAAGGACCAGGTTTAGGTCTCCAGTATGATGAGGTTGATGCCCTGCATGACGCTGCTTCTAATCGATTTAAAGAAATTATATTGCGTGACCTGGATCCAGAAAACAGGGATCTAAGAATTTATCGTGGTTTGGCCAGGACAATAGCTAATTGGAGTCGGTTTTATAATTTTTGCAAAAGAGTTGGTCGCAGCGATTATAAGGAGTTTCGTGTTGTTGTTTCAGCTGCTCTTATCCGTTTTATTGATCAGGAGTATGCTGATATCAACAGTGGAGGGCGAGTAAGTTCAGTCAATTGTTGCCAGGATGAATTAAGTGACTTTCTTAAGGCCTTGCAATTAGATGATTCAGCTTTTCCACCTGACTGGCACATTATCTGTCAGAAATAATCAGGACTATTCATGAAAATTATTCTCGCAAAACCAAGAGGATTCTGCGCTGGAGTTGAGAGAGCCATCAGTATAGTGGAGCAGGCTCTGGTTGAATGCGGCTCGCCAGTATATGTCCTGCACGAAATTGTCCATAACACAAGAGTCATTACTGAGCTTGCCAAGAAAGGTGTGGTATTTGTCGAAGAACTTGAAGAAATACCAACGGGATCTGTCACTATTTTCAGCGCCCATGGTGTCAGTCCCAGTGTGGAGAACCAGGCCAGGAGATTGGGCTTAAAGACAATTGATGCCACCTGTCCCCTGGTTTCTCGAGTACATCAAAGGGTCAAGAGGTTGAATGCCAAGGGCTATGACGTACTGGTGATTGGTCATAAAGGGCATCCTGAGGTTGAAGGAACCTGTGGTCAGGCTTTGGGAGCGGTTCATGTGGTATCAAGTGCTGAAGAGGTGGCAGGTTTGGAGGTGAACAATCCCCATCAGGTTGGTTACGTTACCCAGACCACCCTCAGTGTGGATGATGCCAGGCAAATTGTTGAGGCAATTCGCCAAAAGTTTCCTGAAATATCTGAACCAGAACGCACAGATATCTGTTATGCAACCACTAATCGTCAGGATTCTGTCCGCGAGCTGGCTGATAGTGTTGATTTACTATTGGTAGTTGGCTCGAAAAACAGTTCTAACTCCAACAGGTTGCGTGAAGTTGCCGCTAATCGAGGTGTAAAGTCATACCTTGTCGATAATGCAGGAGAAATTGATCCTTCCTGGTTACTGGGAGTAGAAACCGTTGGCATTACTGCCGGGGCATCTGCGCCAGAGGATTTGGTCAACGAAGTAAAAACGTTTCTTCAAAAACATGGTGCTCAGTTTTTTGAGGAAATGGAAGGGAAAGAGGAGAGTATCCAGTTTCAGGTTCCTGACCTGAAAGTATAATATTGGCCAAAGAAAATTTTTTAATCTAAGAGTTCCTGTACAGCTACAATTTGAACCTGCTTGAATAAGTTTTGATGACATTTAGTCAAAGCGAGCAGTGTTTCTTTGTTGGGATGTCCTATTCCAATGGCCCATCCTTGTTGCTTGGCAAGGGTTATCAGCTTTTCGAGCTGACGGCAAATATTTTCCTGGGTATGTATATTATCTAGAAATACATGGCGTCTGGCTGTTTTAATGCCTAATTTTCTGGCCTCTTCCATGGCGACAGATTGTGCGGTGGTAAAGGAATCGATAAAGAATAAATTTCTCTTTTTCAGTTCTTCCAGGACAAGACGCATAGCCTCCCTGTCTTCTGTGTAACGAGAACCCATATGGTTGTTGACGCCAAGCGCATAGGGCACGGCAGCTAAATTCATTTCAATGGCCAAACGTTGTTTCTCTGGTGAATCAGCAAGGTACAGTGCATTTGGACCTGGATCCCATGTTTTATCCTGTGCCTCCATTGGCAGATGGATCAGTATTTCTCTATTTTTGGCATGTGCTTTTTCCACTTGCACCTTGGTGAATGGGGCGTATGGTAAAAAAGAGAAGGTAAGATTTACATCAAGGTCAAGCAGTTGATCACCCAGTTTTTCATGATGGCCCATATCATCAATAATAATAGCAATTTTAGGGAGTAACTCTCCCTGTTGAACAGGGGTAGTTGGTTCTATTTTCAGGAATGGCAGGTCAGGTTCTTCGAAAATGATACTATCAACACTGCTTTTTCCAAATTTTTGAAACGGTTTCATGGTTGGCAGCGTTTTGCTATCAGAGGTCTCTGCCATGACGGTCAGAGGCCATAAAGAAATGACAGTCGCAAGAATAAACAGCAACAGTCTCGAGTACCGGGTCTGGGGAAATATTTTTACTCTCACAAAATTCATCACAAGTAACTTATTTTTCACGAATGAGAATGTACTGGGTAAGGCCGGCCAAGAAACCGCAAAAGCTGGAATCAGTATCTTCTGAAAATGGTTCAAGAGCGGCCACAGCCTTTTCGGCTAATTCAACGGCTGTTTCACGAGTTGAGGTAAACCCGCCATTTTTATCAACAAGCGCTTTTGCAGCCTCATAGTGCTCAATTTTAGTCCTGTCGCCCTCAAGTAACTGTTGTAAGGCATTTTGGTCGTCCTTACTCATGGATGAGAATGCACGGATCAGGGGCAGGGTCATTTTGCCTTCAATAAAATCATTACCAGTCTTTTTGCCGGTTTTTTTCTGATCGCCAAGATAATCAAGAAGATCGTCAATAACCTGAAAACAGCTGCCAAGCTGAGCACCATAGTCCCTGAGTGCCTGCAAGTGCTGGTCAGCTGCACCAGCGTACTGTCCACCAATCTCACAGGCTGAGGCAATGAGGCCTGCGGTCTTTTTGTGAATTACGCTAAAGTAGGCCTCTTCGTTTGCCTTACAGTTCGCCACAAGCCTGAGTTGTTGAAATTCTCCATCGACCATGGCTGTGGTTGCCTTGCAAAATACTCTAAGGCCGGCCTGACCTGTTAATTGACCGATTAATTGCATTGATCTGGCATGCAGCCAGTCTCCAGCCAGAATCGCTGCTGCGGTTCCGAAAACCTGGACCACAGATTTACGTCCTCTGCGCTCTTTGGCATGATCTATAACATCATCATGGATCAGGGTGGCAACATGGAGGTATTCAAATGCAGCTGCAAGAGTATAGACGGAGTCGTCAGCAGAACCGCATATACGGGCAGACAGGATTGTCAGCAGAGGACGAATCCGTTTCCCGCCACTAAATAAGCCGTACTCCAGCACCTCTTTGAGTAACGCATCACAGGAGCCCAAGGTGTTTGCCAAATCTTCACGCATCGCTTTTTCAACACATTTATTTTCTGCCTTGGCAAAAGCGAGTAATTTTTGTGGTTCAGCTGGGTTTATTGTCATCATTTATCTGTTGTTGTAAGAAAATATTTACCTGATCCAAATTTCTGCAAATGGGGCTTTGGGGAAGACTTTTTAAAAAATGGCGACCATATCCCTTCGTAAAAAGGCGGACATCCAAAATAGCTATGACACCTCTGTCACTACTGCTGCGCATGAGACGGCCAACGCCCTGTCTCAGGGCCAGTATTGCCCGTGGGATCTGAAAGTCGAAAAATCCATTGGCACCTGCTGCCTGAATTTGATTTATCCGGGCCATAATAACAGGGTCGCTGGGGACTTCAAATGGTATTTTATCGATAATTACCATGCTCAAAGCTTCTCCTGGTACATCGACCCCCTCCCAAAAGCTGGCTACAGCAAATAGGACAGATTCTGTCTCTTGGGTAAAGCGGTTTAAAAGTTTTTGCCTGGGAGCAGTACCCTGGAGAAGAAGAGGGAAGTCAAAAAGATCCTGCAGGGCGTAATAGGCACTTTTCATGGCAGAAATAGAGGTGAAAAGGACAAGGGCGCGACCTGCTGAAGAGCGAAGCAGTGTTTCTATTTGGGCATGGATTTGCTTTGTATGGCTTGGACTTGATGGCTCTGGAAATGATTTTTCCGGAATATATAAAAGGGATCGATTGCCATAATCAAATGGTGAAGGGAAACGGAGACAATTCGTTGATTCTGGCAGACCTAAACGTTTGGAAAAATAATTAAAGTTTCCACCAGCACTCAAGGTGGCGGAAGTAAAAATACAGCAGTCGACAGTGGAAAAAAGGCTTTTCTGCAAATCCTCGGAAACGTCTATCGGAGTAACGGAGAGAGTCAGATTTTTTTCACTGCGCTCATACCAGTGCACATGGCGCATTTCATTGCTTGGTATGTCGTCAAAGGGTTCTGCTAGAATAGTTTCAAGTCGGGTGGCAAGCTCTTCACAGCGGGCAAGATAGTTTTCCCAGGGTTCTTCACTGTTTTTTATGATGGCAAGATTATCACTGAGCGCGTGGATGATCGAAAGGAGGCTGTTACCAGCTTTGTTTAGTTTCTGAGAGCTCCCAATGAGTTCAGACAGGGGAAATCTGCCCTTTTTGCTGGGGAAAAGGCTCACGAACTTTTCCATTGTCCCTGCCATGGTACGTGCTTCTTTGCAGGCATCTTGTACTGCTGTTTCGGATATTTTTTCTGCACTGCGTTCAATATCACCAACCAGGCTTGCAATCTGGTATTTGCTCAAGGAGAAGCCGAAAAAAGTGGAGGCAACATTTTCAACATGATGAGCTTCATCAAAAATGACGGCTTCATAGCGTGGTAGAACCTCACCAAAACCACCTTGTTTTACTGCCAGGTCTGAAAAGAGTAAATGATGATTAACAATTAAGAGCTGGCTCTTTGCTGCCTCGCGCCTGAGTCTGTTTAGAAAACAAATCGAATGATCGGGACAATCACTGCCTGGACAAAGATGGGATTCGCAGTTGATTTTCTGCCAGAGGGGAGAGTTACCCTTTAACCATTTTAATTCTGATCTGTCGCCAAACGGGGTTTCCTGAAGCCATGTGTTGATTTGGTCGATACTCTCATCCTGAAACAAGAGGCCTTTTGTCTTGGTGGAAAAGTGTTGTTTATAGCGATAGAGACAGAGGTAATTCTGTCTGCCTTTTACGCAGAGAGCTTTGAGATCCGGGGCAATGTGTTCTTTGATAAAAGGAATTTCTCTTTGCAGGATTTGGTCTTGAAGATTGCGGGTATTGGTTGAAACAACGATTTTTCTTCCGCTTGTTGCTGCTGGAACAAGGTAGGCGAGGGTCTTGCCAAGGCCAGTCTCAGCTTCGACAATAAGACAGGTGGCGCTCTTTTTAAAAAGATCCTGCTGCGATTCCTCCAAGGCGGTAAAGACAGCCTGGGCCATTTCTAATTGACCAGGCCGAGGCTCGTATCCTTCGAGATAATTGGCAAGCAGACCTTCTGGTGAAAAAATATTTTCCATTTAATCCCAGGTATCTAAAATGTCTTGGACAACTTCACGTACTTGTCTGCTGCCATCATGCTTTAACGTACGGATATGCTTCTTTGCTTCTTGTGTACCAATAATTGCCAGGACGCTTACAACCTCTCCACGTACCCAATCAGTCTTATGATTCAGTTGACGAACAAGGGAGGGCAGGGCTAGTGAAGTATCACCGGGTCGCAGAATTGCCAGTTCTTCCATTAAAACAGATACGCCCAGGCGTACACCAAAGCGTTCATCGGTCAACAGATCTCCTGTCCAGTCATAATAACGCAGCTCCTGCTTGAACATGGCAATGATATTTTCAACATGTCCCATCTCAAGAAAATCTGCGATGACACTTTTCAGGTCTTCGTCGCTTACTTCTGAAGTACTGTTCTTATTTTCGAGAGAGGAGTTGTTTTCTGCTTGAATCATTTTTCCTTCCATATGAGTTTGTCTGTCATTACCATGCCTAAATCATACAGGCAATCTGAGAATTACTTGTAGCTGCTTGACACTTCTTTTTTTCATGGGTAACGTAATTTTAATAATGGAACCCATAACGAGAATAAAATGATTAACCAAAGATACTCGCACCATCTTTCCCCCTCCTCGCTTCCCGCTGAAGAGCTCCTTGAAGATGGTGAAATAATTCTTCTGGTTGATGATTATCCCGATATAATTTCACTCCTTCAGGAATTTCTTCAAGAACATAATTTTCAATCCCAAACTGCTGGCTCTGCTGGTGAAATGTTTCAAATCCTGAATGAAAAGAAAGTCGCTCTTGTTCTTCTTGATATAGGGCTCCCTGATGGGGATGGCCTGGAACTGTTACCGGAAATTATTCACAAATATAAGAATACTGCAGTCATCATGTTGACTGCAGTGGCTGACCTCCAGACGGCCTTGGCCTGTTTGCGACAGGGTGCTGATGATTATTTGACCAAGCCGGTGCAGTTTACCGATCTTTTCGAGACTGCCCGCAAGGTGTTGGAAAAGCGAAGACTCTTCATTAATAATATTCGCTATCAAAAACAGATTGAACAGGCTCGTTTTCGTATTCAACTGCTGCATGAATTAGCCTTGAAGATGAACACCGCATATCTGAGCATGGTTGAGCTCGATGAGATCCTCCAGGCCATTCTTGTCGGCATTACCGCTGAAGAGGGTCTCCAGTTCAACAGGGCCGTGCTCGCTCTTTTCGATGATTCTGGTGAGGTTTTGCAGGGGAGATTGGCTATTGGGCCTGGTTGTCGTGAGGAGGCAGGTCGAATCTGGCATGAGATGAAGGAAATGGAACTGCGATTCCAGGAAATACTTTCCAACATCAAAGCACATTGTTTTACCACAGATTCTGAAGTGAATCAGATAGCACTAAATTTAACTGTACGGGCAGATGATCACCAGAATATTTTGGTACGGGCAGCTGAGAACAGGCAATCCATTCATGTTGTTGATGGTAAATGTGAATATCCTGTGTCCGATGACCTGCTAGACCTCTTACAGGAAGACTCTTTTGTTATCGTACCACTGTATTCTCCCAGTAGATCCCTTGGAGTAATTATTGCTGATCATTTTGTCACCCGCAAGCCCATCACAGATCATAACCTGGAAGCACTTGAGAGTTTCGCGGGACAGGCAAGCCTGGCAATTGAGCATTGTCATCTGTATACAGCAATGGAAAATAAGATAAAAGAACTTGAAGCTGTCACTTATGAGCTTGATAAAAATAAAGACCTGTTAATTGAAGCTGAACGTTATTCAGCTCTGGGCCATATGGCTGCTCAGCTTGCCCATTCCATCCGTAATCCTGTTACTACTATTGGCGGGACTGCACGCATGCTTGACCGTAAAATTGATGATCCTGATTTGCGTAAGTTTTTCAATGTTATGACCAACGAAGCTACCAAGGTCGAAGCAATCCTTGAGGATTTATTCAGCTTTGTTGAGCAGACTTCTACTGTCAAGACTCAAGTTCCCTTATATTCCCTAATTCATAAGTCTCTCATGTTGTATTACGCCATCATGCAGAAGCAAAATGTGGAATGCAAGCTCCAGCTTCCTGAACCTGAGCCTATGGTGGAAGTAGACGCCAAACAAATTCAGCAGATGTTTGTTCACCTGATCCGCAATGCGGTCGAAGCTATGATCCAGGGAGGTACACTCAGCATTGATGTCATGACGAAGGGACGTGATATAATTGTTTCTATCAGGGACACTGGTGTTGGCATCGAAACCTTAAATCTATCCCGGGCAACTGATCCTTTTTTTACAACCAAGACTTATGGCACGGGTATGGGCTTAACCTTGGTTGAGCGTATTTGCGAAGAACATAATGGAGTGCTCGAAATTAATAATATAGAGCAGGGTGGAACGGAGGCTGTTATTCAATTATTTTCCTGTGTTGTTTCAGAAGAATAAATCCCTCTGGTTCTAATCTCTGTCAGCTCGAACCATCCCGCCGCGAAACCAGGAAGCAAAAACACCGCCTAAAGCCAAAATCATCCAATACTGAAACGTTCGTTTCATTGCCATCATAAAATCAGATGCCATTTCAGGTGTAAAATCTTTCATGTCTAGTCCCCCGGTAAAGCTGGAAAAATAGAGTGTAAAGATCAGGCCTGTAAAGACTGTTCCCAGGAGCATTCCAAAATTTCTGGAGGTGGCAAGCAGGCTTGCTGTCACCCCGGCTTTCCTGTGTGGGACACCTGAAAGGGCGGCAGCACTGTTTGGCGATAAAAACATTGCCTGGCCAAAGCCAAGAAGTGCCAGGCGGACTGCAACCGATATTGGTGAGGAATCCACTGATAAATTGGTTAGGAAAAACAAACTTAAAAAACAACAGAAAAGACCGCAGGTTGCGATTACTTTGGCACCAGTTCTGTCATGGATTTTTCCTGCAATGGGGGAAACAATAAAAACACATGCGGGTACAGCCATCATGACATAACCGATTTTATCTGAAGAGAGATGGAGAATTTTATCGAGATAAAAAGGGATAAGAATCAAAACAGAAAAGAGCACTGCAAATGAGAGATGCGCGCTGAGAATAGCCATCAGAAAAAAACGTTTTTTGAAAAGTGCCAGAGGCAGCAGTGGCGCTTTGTACCGTTTCTCCTGAATCAGGAGCAAGGCCCAACAGACAAGAGCCAGGATGAGCCCTGTCTGAAAAACAAGAGACTGCATGATGCCTTTGCCATCACCGATTACGGTGGCATGGGTTGCAAGGAGAAGGGTAATCGTGACAGATAGGATCCAGAGAACAGTTCCCTTGGTGTCAAATGGTATTGTATCTTTTTTGGGCTTCTGGTGGGAATGTTGCTGGCTGCAGAGCTGCGTGAGCGGCCTTCTTCCCAGCAGAAAAAAGAGCAAGCCGACGGGGACCGTTACCAGAAAAATGAAACGCCAGTGGACCCAGCGAATAAGAATTCCGCTTATCACTGGGCCACTCATAAGGCCAAGAGAAGTTGCTACCCCAATTAGTCCAAGTCCACGGCCGATTTGACTGGCTGGAAAACTGCTTTTTATCAAGGCAGGGCCGCAAGCCATCATCATGGAGGCGCCCAGAGCTTGTGTAAAACGGAAAAAAATAAGGGAATGGACCTCTGGTGCAGCCGCACAGAAAAACGAGCCGAAGGTGAAAATAAGCATACCTGTGGAATAAATTTTTCCCCGGCAAATACGATCGGAAAGGTTACCCCAAAAAAGAAGGAGTCCTGTTATGGTCAGAAGATAAATCAGAACAATCCATTCGGTCAGGGCAAGAGAACTCTGGAAGTCCTTCATTATCTCAGGAAGGGCGACATTGAGCATGGAGCTGTCCATGGTGGCCATGAAAACGCCCGCAGAAACAATCATAAAGATGCGCCAGCGCTGTTGTTCCAGTTCTTTTTGCATACTTTTGATAGTGGTGCTTAGTTCAAGTGATTGTTAATGAGTCCGTGAAAAGACCCACTGCTTGACTGAAAAAACCAGCCTAGATGTGTTAGGCATGTGTTGCAGAGACTGTACTGCCAGGTATGACCACTAAACCAGGAGAATTCGCTGGTAGGGCTTCCCTGCACCAGGCAACCAGGTGCTTTACGGAAACAGCGAAGTTCAAACACTATGCCCGCAGGGTTAAAAAAGGTATGGAGGTGGCTGCCATTTACAGAAATAGCCTGTTTTTCTGTAGTAATGACAGCCAGACACTGGTAACAGCGAAGCGGTTTGCCCGCATCTTCTCTTGCTTCCTGAACTTCTTTGTTTTCAGGTGGCTTTTGAGTATGGGGCAGGTGTTCTTTTTTTAAAAGAAACGGACCTGTATTACTGCTTACTGTCTTGGTAGTAGGCCACAATCGCATTCACCATGTCAGCTATCGTATAGCGCTCCGGCTGAATGTCTACGGTAAGCCCGTTTTCTTCTACTGTTTTTGCAGTTACCGGGCCTATTGCGGCAATACGGGTATTTTTAAGAAGCTCGTGCAGCTCTTCTGTTGAGGCAGGATCTATCATGGTGAGGAAATTGGTCACCGTGGATGAGCTTGTAAAAGTCAACAGGTCTATATCACCACTGGTCAATTCTTCTCGAAGTTCCTCTTTCCTGCCCTTTGTTGGCACATTTTTATAGACAGGCGCAATGGTCACCAGGGCGCCATTTTCAGTCAAAGTCTGGGGCAAAATTTCTTGGGCGATTTCTGCTCTTGGTAGTAGAATTTTTTGGGCAGAGACCTTTTTCTCAAGAAGGGCCTGGGCTAAACCCTCACCGGTAAAAATCTCTGGAATCAGATCTGCGACCAGACCATATTTTTTTAGCTCATCTGCTGTGGCGTTGCCAACAACTGCCAGCTTGGGGCCACCCAGGCTGCGACTATCCATACCCTGTTCAAAAAGTCTGTTGAAAAAGTAGGCAACACCGTTGAGGCTTGTGAACAAAATCCAGTCATAGCTGGAAATATTTTTTAAGGCATCATCAAGAACTCGATAATCATCAACCGGCTTGATGTTGATGGTTGAATATTCCAGACAATTTGCACCATTTTCCTCTAACAGGGAAACCAGTTCGCTTGCCTGCTCCCGTGTTCTGGTAACAACAATTTTTTTGCCGTAGAGCGGACGTTTTTCAAACCAGTCAATAGTGTTGCGCAGTTTGACAACGTCACCGATCACCACAAGTGCCGGTGGTTTGATGTCTGCTTCCCGAACAACGTCAGTTATTGTTTCAAGGGTTCCCTCAACTGAATGCTGGTCTGGTGTAGATGCCCAACGGACAACAGCAACAGGAGTCTTTGGATCGCGGCCGTTATCAATGAGCTTTTTCGTAATAAACGGTAGGTTTTTGATTCCCATATAGACAACGATGGTACCTGCACCTGTGGCAAGTTTGTCCCACTGAATATTGGATTCTTTTTTGGCAGGATCTTCATGACCTGTTATAAAGGCGACCGAGGCAGTGTAATGTCTATGAGTGATGGGAATGCCAGCGTATGTGGCAGCAGCAGTTGCTGACGTTACTCCTGGTACAACTTCAAAGGGGATATTGTATTTAACCAATTCTTGAATTTCTTCAGCACCGCGGCCGAAAATAAACGGATCTCCACCTTTTAAGCGGACGACTGTTTTTCCAGCTTTGGCATGTTCAACCAGTAATTGATTGATTCCTTCCTGGGTAAAGGCATGCAGGCCGCCACCTTTTTTACCGGCGTAGATTAAAACAGCACTTTTTGGTGCATGGCCGAGAAGTTTTTTATTGGCAAGGTAATCATAGACAACGATTTCCGCCCGCTCCAATAAATATTTTCCCCGAAGGGTTATCAGGCCAGGATCGCCTGGGCCAGCTCCGACCAGATACACTTTGCCGGTCTGTGTTTTTTGTATTGCAGGTTCAGTCATATTATTTGTTCAATTTAAAAAATCAGATATTTTGTATTATTGAAAGTATCAAAGAGTACGTAAAACTACTAGGGACAGGTCTTTTCGCACTTGATAAACCATCATCGAGTTCTAGCGTATTGCCGAGCCATCTCCGTACACTTCATCAAGGATTTCACGGCCACCTTTTTTAAGCAATGACTCTGCCAGTTGAATGCCAAGCTCACGAGCAGATCCTGTAGGTGCTGTTGCCTGTTCTTTAAGCACACTTTCTCCGTCAACACTTGCAATCAGTCCCGTCAGGGTAACATACGTTCCGTCAGTTGTCGCAAAAGCACCAATTGGTACCTGACAGCCTCCTTCAAGGCGGAGCAGAAATGCACGCTCTGCACTGACAGCAATATCGGTTTTGGTATCATGGAGAAAAGCCATGCCTTCGAGTAATTCAGTGTCTGTTTTACGCAGCTCAATACCAAGGGAGCCCTGACCAACGGCTGGCAGCATCTGTTCAGCAGTGAAAAGGTTGGTGATGCGCTGGGACATGCTGAGACGATTCAGGCCGGCTGCAGCCAGAATTATTGCATCGAATTGTCCCTCTTCAAGTTTGCGCAGCCTTGTGTCCAGGTTGCCGCGCAGATCTTTAATTTCCAGATCAGGGCGCAGTGCAGCAAGTTGACTTTTACGGCGCAGGCTGGAGGTTCCTACAGTTCCACCCTGGGGCAATTCCATGACTGAGTTGTATTGCATAGAGATAAAAGCGTCATGGGGATTTTCCCGCAATGGGACAATCGCTACATGCAACCCTTCTGGTAAATCAGAGGGGACGTCTTTCATGGAATGAACAGCCAGGTCGACCGTATTATCAAGGAGAGCGTCTTCAATTTCCTTGACGAAAAGGCCTTTGCCGCCAACTTTGGCCAGGGGGACATCGAGAATTTTATCTCCCTTGGTTGTAATTTTCACAAGTTCAACGGTGGTTCCTGGATGCTGGCTTTCGATTTGGCTTTTGACCCAGCCAGACTGCGTGACTGCAAGCAGGCTTGCTCGGGTACCGATCTTGATATGTTTTTTCATAAAAGTGTATAACCTCTTGCTCTTCTGTTGTTACTCTCTGGAAGGAAGGGTGCAAAGAGCTTCAATTGTATTCTTAAAAAGTAATTTATAAATCAATGCTACGGTGTTTACCAGAAAGATCAGGTATTCTCAAGCTCGTCTAACAACGCGGCTGCAAATAGGGGAATCATCAACTCGTGGTGCCCTGTAAAGTGGAATCCTCTGCCGCGTCCCATGGTAGGCCGTAAAACGACATTAGTTGCCGGCCTGTAATGGCGAATGAAATCCAGGTTGGCTGTGGTAATATCATCGACAGTATAGCCAAGGTTACGGGCAACTGTCAGGGCTTTGAGAAACACTTCCGGCAGCAGTACAGCAGAGCCGATATTGAGGTAGGCGCCTCCCTCCATTGCGGCTACAAGGCCACAAAATGTTTTGAAATCCTGATGGCTTGTTTTGCCAATGGCAGCTCCATCTGCATCGGGGTGAATGTGGATTATATCAGTGCCGATGGCGACATGCACTGTCACTGGAATATTAAGTTTTCTGGCTGCTGCCAGTAAACTTTGGTCATTATAGGTGAAATTATTTGCCAGCAACGCTTCGCCAACAGCCTGACCCATGCCAATGTTTTTGGCAGCCCCATCGCTAATCGCCTGATTCAGAAGCTCGCCGGTTTCTTTTGCTGCACCGAAGGCTCCTGAGCCGATTACATCACCAACTTCTTCAGAGGTTCTGCCGACCATGGCTATTTCCGCATCATGGATAATGCCCGCACCGTTTAAGGCAATCGCCGAGATAATGCCTCGCTGCATCAAATCTATTAGAATTGGGTTGAGCCCAACCTTGATGACATGTGCTCCCATGCCGATGATCAGTTTTTTTTCAGCTTGAACTGACAGGGAAATACGTTTTACAAATTCCGGAAATTCTTTACCAGCAAGTTGCAGAGGAAGTGATGCAAAAAAATCACGCATCCGCATATTTGGCGTGACTGGTTTTGCAAAATCATCAACAGTCACCTTGGAATGGCGGTCAAAGACAGAATAGGTTTTAAGACCATTAAAATTAAGAGGGGGAGGACTCACCAAACATCTCCTTTTCAACCATTTCACATAAAAGGTGTTCGACCCAGATATGGGTTTCCTGGATATGGGGGGTTGCATCTGATGGTACATTTAATACCAGGTCACAGAGCGCCTTCAGCTCCAGGTGTTCTTTCTTGGTGCCCCCTGTGAGGGCTGCTGTATACAGCTTGAGCTCTTTTGCCTTTTTTAATGCCTTCAGTACATTTGCCGAGGAACCACTGGTGGTAATGCCCAGTGCAAGGTCCCCTGGTTTTCCCAGGGCCGAGACCTGCTTGGAAAAGATTTGGTTAAAGGAAAAATCATTGCCAATGCTTGTTATAATTGAGGTGTCAGTATTTAGGGCAATTGCAGGCAGGGGAGGACGATTAAGAAGATAGCGGTTCACAAATTCTGCAGCCATATGCTGGGCATCTGCAGCACTCCCACCATTGCCGAAAATCAGGAGTTTGCCGCCAGAACGAAAGGTGGTGATCATTATTTTAGCCAACTCAATAATTTGTTCACTTGATTCCTGGGCAAAAGCTTCTTTGGCCATAACCGATTGAACGAGGCTTCTTGCAATTAGAGTATTCATGGCAGCAACAATGAAAAAAAAAGGAGATACTGTCAAATAAAAAAACGTTTCTGCACCAAGATCGGTGCAGAAACGTTTAAAAAAAGGATAGGTACTACTATGGATTTAGCTGAGCTGTCCCATCAAAGATGAGGAAACTTCTTTGATGCTCGCTGAACCATCTACTGAAATCACTTTTGTACCGCCGTTTTCTTTGAAATAGTTTACAGCAGCAACGGTGCCAGTAACGTCGTCGTAATAAATATCATGACGTTTGCTGATGGCATCTACATCCTGATCGTCAGCACGGGCACTCAGCTCACCACCACAGACTCTGCAAACAAGTTTTCCGTCTTTTTCGACAGGTTTAATTGCTTCAAAGGCGATGTGGTTAGGATGATTATTGTCATTTGCGCAGAGGCGGCGTCCCATAATTCTGTCTTTGGCTATTTCACGATCGAGTAAGATTTCAATGACATAGTCCAGGGTGATACCAGCATCTTTCAAGGCTTTGTCCAGAGCTTCAGCCTGTGCTTTGCTTCGAGGAAAACCATCAAGCAGCCAACCACCTTTATTATTGTCAAGGGTTTCAAGAACCATGGGGACTGTAATATCATCAGGAACGAGATCTCCGCGATCAATATATTCTTTGGCCTTTTTTCCGAGCTCAGTTCCGCCTTTAATGTGCTCACGGAAAATAGCTCCGGATTCAATATGAGCGATATTGTATTTTTCTTTTACAATTGCGCCTTGGGTACCTTTGCCGCTCCCGTTTGGTCCAAATGTCAAAATGTTCATATCTGTCTCCTTGCTTGATTTAATTTGTAAGGATTAGTGACCGTGCAACTATGTGAAATAAAAATAAAAACCTGAAGAAATAAAATGAATGGGCTCTCATTCAGGCGCAGAGTATACCGTAACTCAGTAATTTAAGCTATTAAAATTTGGACGTATACTTTTGACAATAATTTATAAAGAGAGTAAGTCTTGCCCTTTGAGAAAAAACTGAGAGTTAACAGTTTAGAGTGCCTTCTTTGAGTTGGCTAAGATCACAATATAACCTGATTACCAATGAAGCTCAGCTAATACGTGTGAAAGATCGGAGTCTGCGCTTACCTCAATTTTTCCTCAAACCATAGGGGACTGATTTTTTTTTCGCGTTATTTAAGCGAAAATTATTCTGTCTCCCGAATTGAACGGAAAAATAAAATCGGTCCCCTTTCTCTGAAGCTTAAAGCTGAGGTTTGTGGGTAATCAGAAAATATAATAATAGATTTCTATAAGAAGATATGAAAGTAATTAATGTTGGATTGATAGGTTTTGGAACGGTAGGTTCTGGCTTGGCTGAAGTCCTTTTGTCACAAAAAGAACGAATGGAAAAACGCTCGGGACTGACCATCAGGCTTGCAAAGGTAGCAGATATCGCAATTGCTGAGTTACCGCCGCAATTTAGCGATGTAGAGCTAACCCGAGATGCTGCAGGCATGATAAACGATCCTGAAATCGATATTATCGTTGAACTGATTGGCGGTATTGAGCCGGCTAAAACATTTGTTATGCAGGCAATCGAAGCTGGAAAACATGTAGTCAGTGCAAATAAAGCACTCCTTTCCCAGGAAGGAAAAGATATCTTTGCAGCAGCAGCTGCAAAGGGTGTTGAGGTTGGCTTTGAGGCGAGTGTGGGTGGTGGTATTCCCGTTATAAAGGGTTTACGTGAAGGTCTGGTTGCCAATAAAATTCTTTCCATCATGGGTATCATGAATGGGACGGCTAACTATATTCTTACCAGAATGACCGATGAGGGAATCGCTTTTGATGAGGTTTTAAAGGATGCCCAGGAAAAAGGATATGCTGAAGCAGATCCCACCTATGATATAGAAGGAATTGACACCGCCCATAAACTGGTAATTCTCATGACCATGGCCTATGGGATGAATATCAGTCTGGATGATATCACCATAGAAGGCATCACCAGTATAGAGCCAGTGGATATTGAATTTGCCAGGGAATTTGGCTGCCGTATTAAGCTGCTGGCTATCAGTCGCAACCATGAAGAGCATGTCGAAGCCAGGGTCCATCCGACCATGGTGCCGGAGAATCATCTTCTGGCCAGTATCAACGGTGCCTACAATGCCATTCATTTTACTGGTGATACCGTTGGTAATGTTTTGTTTTATGGCCAGGGTGCAGGGAAAATGCCAACAGGCAGTGCTGTTGCAGCTGACGTTATGGATATTGCCAGAGATATTCAGGCGGGTTCGGTTGGCAGGGTGCCATCACTTTCCTATCTGCCAGAACATATTGGACCTCTTGGGATCACCCCAATTGAAGAGCTTTCCTGTCCCTTTTATTTCAGGATTTCAGCTAAAGACGTCTCGGGAGTGCTTGCAGAGATTTCCGGAATTCTTGCAGAGCATGATATCTCCATTGAATCAGTTCTTCAAAAGGGAAGAGAAGAGCAGGGACCAGTATCCATTGTCATGCGTACTCACACGGCGCCAGAGGCTGCAGTAAGTGAGGCCATTGCTAAAATTGATGCTTTGGACGTTGTTGAGGCACCCACTGTTACCATTCGTATTCTCGAAGAAGAAAACGACTTAGAGTAATTTTTTATACCTGTTAAATGAAATATATCCTTCTTGTGGGTGATGGCATGGGTGATCTGCCCATTCCTGCACTCAATGACAAAACGCCTCTAGAGGCTGCTAGAAAGCCAGCCATGGATCGTCTGGCACGCCTGGGTGAACAGTTACTGGTGCGAACAGTGCCAAACGGATATACACCTGGGAGTGATGTGGCCAATATGTCACTGCTGGGGTATGAACCGGAGAAGTATTATTCTGGGCGGGCACCTCTTGAAGCTGCATCAATGGGAGTTGAACTCTCTGATGGTGAGATTGCTTTTCGCTGCAATCTGGTAACAGTTGATATTGCTGAGAGTGGTACCATGATCATGCGTGATTTCAGCGCTGGCCATATTTCCACTGCAGAAGCCTCTGAGCTTATTGGCGCCATTCAGGAAGAGTGCGGCTCAGAGCATCTCCACTTTTATCCAGGCATAAGTTACAGACACCTTATGGTTCACCAGGGAGAAGTGCACGGTCTCAAAACAGTTCCTCCACATGACTACATGGATAAGGATGTCACTCCTTATTATAATGAATACATCCAGATAGATTATTTCAAAACTCTCCTTGAGAAGAGTTCAAGTATTCTTGAGTCCCATCCAGTGAACAAAAAAAGGCTTGAGCGTGGTCAAAAACCCGCAAATGCTATTTGGCTCTGGGGAGCTGGTCCAAGTGTCAGCATGGAGTCCCTGCATAGCCTCTATGGTATAACAGGAACTCTGGTTTCAGCTGTGGATCTTTTAAAAGGGCTTGGTTATTTAAGCGGTCTGACTGTGGCCCAGGTCGAGGGTGCAACAGGCTATCTGGATACCAATTATGAAGGCAAGGCCAATGCTGCTTTGGAGGCCTTGAAAGAACAGGATTTTGCCCTGGTTCATGTTGAGGCTCCAGATGAAGCTGGTCATCAGGGGTTAGTTGCTGAAAAAGTACAGGCAATTGAGGATTTTGATGCCCGAATTGTTGCCCCTATTGTCGAAGAGATGGATCGAAGAGCTGAGCCCTATCGCCTGGTGGTGACCATGGATCATTTCACCCCACTTAGTATGCGCACTCATTCGGATTGGCCTGTTCCCATGATTCTTTTTGATTCAGAAGGGGTTGAGCAGCCAAGTGGTTTGAGCTATTCGGAGTCTAATGCAAGGGAAGCCGTCGGTAAAAATGGTTTGAATCTGGCCAGCGGTGCTGAGTTTTTTGCACGATTTATTACAAAGGGCAAATAAGGTGAGTGATCTTCAGATAAAAATGAAAGAGCCTGTTTTTAAAGTTTCTTACAGGGTCATTTACGGCGACACCGATGCAGGCGCTGTGGTCTATAATGCAAACTTTTTGCGTTATTTCGAAATCGGTCGCACAGAAATGATGCGCAGCCTGGAAGTACCCTACAGTGCAATTGAGGAGCTGGGACTCATCATGCCAGTGACGGAGAGTTATCTCCGCTATAAAGCCCCTGGTCGCTATGATGATTTATTATCAATCCACACCTCTCTTGTGGAAGTGAAAAATTTCTCCTGCCGCTTTAATTACAGGGTTGTTCGTCCTGGCGAGGGCAAGGACAAGCTCCTGGTAAAGGGATTTACCGTCCATGCCTGTGTGAACAGACAGGGACGACTCAATGCTTTTCCCCAAGGTATACTTGAGAGAATGAAAAACATAATGATAGAAGATGAATAAACCAAAAGAATATCTTGACAATATGTGATTAATTGATCATACTGTCGTCACTGACGCGGGGTGGAGCAGTTTGGTAGCTCGTCGGGCTCATAACCCGAAGGTCGCTGGTTCAAATCCGGCCCCCGCTACCAAGTATATTCAAGGACTTAT
>CAMYOP010000004.1 GCA_947260045.1 uncultured Desulfobulbaceae bacterium | reverse complement strand
TTTCGCCAGCACTGGACACACGTACAGCGCTTTCGCCAGGAACAGGGCATTTTGTTTCACAAATCCCGCAACCAATGCAAAGACTGTCAACTATATAAGGTTGCTTGACAGTAATCTTTTCCTCCTTGTCATTGAGCATGGTTCCCACTCTAAATTTTATAGCTTTATCTGGAGTTGGACAATGTTCCTCACAGACTATACATGGGATTGCCTTGGCATGAGGCAGGCATCTGTTTTTATCAAAGGTGGCGTGGCCGATCTTAAAAATTTGTTTCTCTGGAAGATTTAATTGCTTGATAGCTCCAGTGGGACACACCTGACCGCACAGGGTACAGTTAAATTCACAATAACCAATACGAGCGTTTAGTCTGGGAGTGAATATTCCCTCTAGACCTCCTTCCAGAAAAGCAGGTTGGAGTGCATTGCCAATGCAGACCTTCATGCATTCTCCACAGCGAACACAAAGACCGACAAAGGATTTTTCCATCACTGCCCCAGGTGGCCTTACCAGCATTGGATTGGGTATTTTAGCCATGGACCTGGAATTGAAAAAGAGCGGTAAGATGGCTCCCCCGGCAAGAGAGCCTAGAAGAGACCGCCTGGAAAGGTTGGGTCTACTGGGTACTGTATTTTGAGACGGGAATTGAAAGGAGATTGACTTTCCTGGGCAAATTTCAAAACAATCCATGCAGAGATTGCAATCAGCAGGAGATATTTTTTTTTCTTCGTCAATTGCACCCATTCTACAGACTGTCTGACAACTTTTACATCTTTTACATTTCTTATTACTCAGTCCTTTCAAGAGTGAATATTTAGACAAGAGAGCCAGCAGGGCACCAAGTGGACAGACTGATCTGCAAAAGAATCTTCGCTGAAACAGTTCAAGGGAAAATATAAAACCCAAAAGAATAAGGGAAAGAATGCTCAAGTCATAATAACTTTGTTTAAAGGGAAGGATACTTGCCTGGAGCAAACTGTAAATTGGTTCAGTGAAAAACTGTAACCATTCTGGTCCATTATGATAAGTGAATGTGAAAAAAGAGACAGCAGTATCGTTTATGGTTGGATGGATAGAGAGAACAAGCGATCTTACCAATATTGAAAATGGATCAAAATAGCCAGCAGCAGGCAAGCCTGAAAAGCTTGCAGCAAGCAGGAAAAAGAGCAGGTAATATTTTATATTTCTATATGTCCTTGTAGTATTTTGAAGGCGGGGTGATATCTTTCCCCCCACCAGGTCTAAAAGTGCACCCATTGGGCAAATCCAACCACAAAAAAAACGACCAAAAATCAGGGTTAAAAAAATGGTAATAAGAGCAGGCCACATCAATACAACGAAGGTTTTAGCAGCTAAAGAACTGCAGGCGGCAAGGAAAGGATCTATCCGAAAAAGCAAATTGACCGCATATTCTATTTCGTCTTTTCCTGAGTAATCGGTTTTGATAAACAGGAAAATAAAGACTGTAAAACAAAAAAATTGGGACAGGCGTCTAATGCCTGTCAGACGGAGAAGCTGTTTATACATTGTTTGATACAGAGAAGAACTCAAACCTTCACAACATTCATTTTGCCAATATTTATTTCACCAAGTCCCATTTTGTGCGCGGCCACTGAGGATTCTATTTCTTCAGGCTGCAGGTTAAAAAGGGTGGTTGCGTAGGCATCTGCAGCCACAGGATCTGTAGATGCTATGATGGTATCTTTAGTCTCTACGTCGCTAAGACTTCCACCCTGTGGTCCATTTCTGAGAAGGACTCGGGTAGCATCAATTATGGTGAGGGTAGGCCTGACCACTGTGGCCAAATCTGCCAGTTTTTGCCCCAGATCGTGATGCAGAGCCCCTCTATCGCCACCAAGGACACCCATACTGTTTTTTAGACCAAGGGTGAGTCTGCTGAGGCCATGGTGTTTGGCAACAGGTACATTGATGTAGCGATCTGCCTCTAGAGCATCTTTGTAGATACTGAGCCTGCGTACACTATTTCCCTGTTTTATTTCGACAGGAATGTATTTGCGCTGGTCCGGGTGAAAGAATTTAATTTTCTTGGAATTAATGGATTCAAGTGCAGTCTGAATACCACTGTTGACATAACAGCGTCTGGGTTCATTACAGGTTCGATCAAAGACCAGGATTTTGGAGGCACCAGCCTCTAAAACATGTTCAGCAAGAGCTTTTATAACTGTTGGATGGGTGTTTGCGGCTTGTTCAGGATTTCTATCCCAGCCTATATTTGGTTTTATGACTACTTTGTCGCCTGGACTTACAAATTTGCTCATTCCACCAAGTCCATCCAGTATTCTTCCAATTAAGGCAGCGTAGTCTTTTTCTTTCCCTGTAACGAGAAGCGGAGCATTAGGTGATGAGGCAAGTGAACGAGAACTGATCGTAAGTGTTGGTACAGAGACTGAAAGTCCTGCAGACCAGAGAAAAACCTGCTTGAGAAAGTTGCGTCGATCCATAAGTATGTTCCTCAGCATATGTTAATCGTATGGAAATGGATTATAGGTATAACTTACAGGATGGATACGATGAAGTTCAAGTCTTAAAATATGAATGGTTTTCCTGGATGTTGTTTTTAACAATATGAGTAACTGTATCTATCAGCTGGGATAAAGCCTGATGGCTTTCTTGAAAGAAAGACCAGATAATAAGCAATATTTAAATCTACATAAACGAGGTGGGGATGAACAGTTCTGAGAAAATACGGGTTATGGATGCAATTATTGAGTTTTTTGAAAGCAGCAATAAAGAGTCTGATCAAACAGCAAAATCCATCATTGAATCAGATTTTGAAAATAAAGAGATGTATGCACATGCTGTTAGTGAGCTGTTGAAAGGAGCTGACTGGACTGGGCTGCGCACCCCTGAAGCTGATATTTTACTGGCAGCACTCACCTTCGCCCAAGAGCACCTCAAAAAAAGCGTGGAAAAAAACAGTAATTGAACCGGGTAGTATAATTATCACTTTGTTTTTTATTTATTAAAATCAACATTTTGTTTCCTCATGCTTGATTCATAGCCTTCCTTTGACAGATTTTTTTTTTAAAAAAAATTTTTTTTTTATATCCATAAATTAGACTCTCACTTTCAAATTCCATATAATAAAATCGATTGTGTTTAAATCATTAAGTATCACTTGATGGAAAGCACTGAAAAGTATTGTTGGGAGTTTAGTAACAAGCATGAGCTGATATGCAGCGAATAAGTGTACTGAACCTATTGTTAAACAATCTCAGATTGGAGGGAAAATTAATGACTACAAGAAACTTAACTTTTGCTTTTGCAGCACTGATTATTTCATTTGCACTTGTATCAAATGCCTGGGCTGAAAGGGTTCAAATTTGGGGTTCGACAACCTGCCAGAAACGATTTCTTGAGCCAGGCAATAATGCCCTGAAAGCTGCAACAGGTATCGACGTGAAGGTCCTTGGTGTTGGTACAGGAAAAGGTATTGTTGGCCTGATAGAGGGCAAAGCACCAGCAAGTGCTGCTTCATCTCCTCTGGAGTCAGCTATTAAGTCAGGAGAGAAAACTGCCAAAAAATTAGGCAAAAATCTGACTTTTCCAGAGACTCTTCAGTTTCATGAAATTTATAAAGATATCATCGTCCCTATCGTCCATAAAGATAATCCTGTCAGTGCTCTCAGCTTTGAGCAACTCAAAGACCTTCATACAGGTAAAATAACTAACTGGAAAGAAGTCGGTGGGGATGATTTGCCCGTCCGTGTGGTTACAAGTCATGAAGGAAGTGCAACTAAAGCAGTTTTTCAAAAGAAGGTCATGAATAAGGAAGCCTATGTGGGTGGAGCAGTCGAAGTAAAAAGCACACGAATGGAGATTAACGAAGTTTCAAAGTATAAGGGTGCCATCGGGGCTGTCAGTGAAGGGTTTCATAAACAAAATGCAGGCAAAACCAAGATTGCTGCCTCTGACTCTATATCACGTCCACTTGGTCTGATTACTGTTGGAGCACCAAATCCAGCTGTACAAAAGGTTATTGATTTTTACCTTTCCTCTGAAGGCCAGAAATTTTTTCAATAATATTTCTATTATGTATGAGCCAGGAGATAACCATTGTTAAGTGAATATCTCCTGTGCATGTTTCAAGAGAAATACGATTTGAGATAGTGGTTGATATACTCGGAGTAATAATTGGAAGGAGAGCCCCTGAAGTATTATCTTTCGTCAGGGGATTTTTTTTTACAATAGGAGCAACTGATGGATTTAGGATTTTTTAACATGAAAGATACTCTTCAAAATAAGCTTCTTGTCGTACCTGTAGGTTCTCTCCTTGTAATATTACTCCTCAGTGGTGTTTTTATTACGAATCGAGTGAATAGTGCCCTTGTTCGCAATGAAAATACCCATATAACTCATATGGCCCATATGTTTATGCAGTCTTTTGAGAGAAAGGTGCATCTATCAACCAATAATATGAAGATGACGGTGACTCAACAGGCACTTTATGACGGATATTTTGGGGCCATCACAGAAGATTTTGAATTCCTCAAAGAATTTCTTACCCAGGTGAAAAGTCTGACCAATGTCGATGATATTTTGTTGGTGCAAGATACTGGTGAAGTTCTCTTCAGGTTAGCATCTGATGAGCGGGGAGATATCGTCCCTTTTAAGGATTTTTTGGAAAAAATCACAAACCATGACCCGATAACCGACAAATTAACCCAACTTGATTCAGTTATTAAGACCCAGCTTTATCAAAACGGAGAAACGATACAATTCCTTGTAGCTGGTCCGATTTTAGATATTGAAACTATTATGGGTACGATTGTTTTTGTAACAAATCTGGATGATCAATATCTCGGCAAAGAAAAAGAAGTGAATTTTGAAAAAGAAGTGGAACTCAGCATTGGTTTACAAGATAAAATACTAGCTTCAACTCTTCCCAAATGGAATTATTCCAAAAAACTGAATGCTGAAAAAAATGATTTTCTTCTTAAAGTAAATAAGACACCCTATCATCATATTTTTCTACCTTTAAAGGGTCAAAATATCTTTATTGGCATATCGTACGATATCTCCAGCAATAAAAAAGCCCGACTTATTATCATCCTTATTTTAGCTGTAATCTTTATTGCAGCTACCGTCATTCTTGTAACTATTATTATGACGAGTGTGAAAAAAATAATTGCCTCAATAGATGTCCTGCAGGGGCAGGCAGAGAAAATTTCCCAGGGGGATCTTACTGCAGACATTGAACAATTAGGCGAAGACGAAATAGGGCAGGTAGCAGTTAAATTTGAAAAAATGAATTTAGCCTTAAGTAAAATAGTCGGAAAAATAAAAGATGTTTCTGAAGATGCATCCAAGCAGGCTCACTCGCTCCTTGGTACAACCGAGACACTGGTGGGAGGTGCAGACAAATTAACCCAAGGAACCCAGGAAGCGGTTGATTCTATCAGGGAAATGGCGCAAACCATTCAGGATGTTAGTGAGAATGCTGCAAAAGCTTCCCATACATCTCAATCCTCCAGTGATTTGGCAAATTCAGGTAGAGAGACTGTTTCCAGGACAGTTGATGGAATGCTCCGTATCACAGATACTGTCGGTGAACTGGCAAAGATTGTTGAGGGGCTGGGGGAAAGCAGTAATGAAATAGTTAAGATTGTCGGTGTTATCAAAGAAATTGCTGATCAGACAAATTTGTTGGCGCTTAATGCCACCATTGAAGCAGCCCGAGCTGGTGAACACGGAAGAGGTTTTGCCGTTGTTGCTGACGAGGTCAGGACTCTTGCTGTCCGTACCACCGAGGCCACCAAGGAAATATCAGAAATGATACAGAAAAATCAAAGTGACACCAAACTGTCAATGAAAAGAATGGAAGAGGGAAAGGCTGAGGTGGCAGCTGGTGTTAAACTTGCCGAAACAGCTCAACTGGCAATGGACAGTATTGTCGAATCTTCAGATAACAGTACAGATATGATTTCAAGGATTGCTGCAGCAACAGAGGAGCAGTCAGCAGCGGTTCATGATGTTACCAGCAGTATAGAAAGGGTAGCTGAAACCACAACCACGACTGATGTTGTGAATAAAAAGATTAAGGATGCCGCAAATGATTTAACAAAATTATCTGATGATTTGAAGAAGGCTGTAGGCTGGTTTACAACAAAAGACTGATTAATTTGAAACAGCGCTGAATCGTTTATTCCATTTCAATCTGTACAGTAAATCCCGCCATGACGAGAGCTTGGAGGATGGACCCACCCGTTCACCAAGCCAGTTTTGATTTTTTTTGGCCAGCCAATAACCGTCTCTGTTGAAGCTGTATACGGGAATAAGGTCTGTACGTTTGGAAACAGGAGCAATAATATTACTTTTGGTATCCAGGATAAGCGGCTCTGACCCAGGTGTACGAAAATAGGCAAGTACCATATGCGGACGTTTCAGGGGAAGGGTAAGGCAATAGGTGATACGCATCTGATCTTTGGGGATGGCAATCTGCTCGAGAGTCAGATATTTGGCGATTGAAAAATCTTCACAGTCCCCGCCATTCACAGTCAGTGTTTCTACAGGACAGGCCCAATAATCTTCTACACCCCATTGAGTGAAATCATCGAGAAATTCAAACTTGTTGAAAAACTGGTTGACCCCTTGCAATTTTTCATGAGTAGGGGCAGAACGCAAGGCCTGAATAAGGCCCTGCCAGCGATCAATATTAGATGGGGCAGGAGGGGGCGCTTCTACCTGAGGTGTTATTACAGGAGGTTTTTTCACCACTTGCTGTTTATTTGAGCAGCCGCTAATGATGACAAGCATGAGCAGTAAAAAACCCGGTAGCAGGAAAAAGGATTGAGGTGTCCAGTTTTTACCTGGTTTTTTCTTCTTGTGATGTTCTTGCGTGTAAAAATTCAATTACGAGATCCTGCTTGTATCAAAAGGTGGTGGTGCCTGAAGTGCTCTTTAATTGGTAAGTATAACGAAGAGCCCTGTACCTTGGTACCATATCTGTACCATATCTGGTTTACCTTTCCAAGAAGGTTTCTCAGGAATGAAATCGTTATGCGGAAGATGACCAAAGCAGCCTTATTACAAGAGAACGTAAAAGAGGCAAAAAAATGTTTCAAGAGTGTAGACCAAAAAAAGCAGGTAAGGGGCACCCCAAAACCTGCTTTTTTTATTTGCGAAGCGTATTTAGATACGTCTATCAGCAACCACAGTCAGATGCACAAGAGTTTCCGCATCCTCCGCCTGAATTAGGTAATGGATTTTTGGAGGTAACCGCAAACCCGCCACCGCCACCGCCGCCACTACATCCACAGCCACTGTCTTCAGGTTCGACAAAATCAACTTTTACTTCTTCCAGTGCCTGTAAGAGTTCATTGTCTATAATAAGGCTCAACCCTCCTTGTTCGACAGCAGCATCATTTTCTTTCTTTTCATCAAGGGCAAGACCTAAAGTAAGACCACCACAGCCATTCATTGCTGCAATGCGAATAGCTGATGTGATATTGTTCTGGTTGAGGTACTCCTCAAGTTTGCCGGTTGCTGCATCTGTTAATTCAAGCATTTTGACATCTCCATTATGGTTAAATTTGTTAAATAATTTAAGTGTTGTTGTAAAAAGTACTCAGACTGTTGCCGTGAAGTGGATTGATTATATTTTCACTAATAAACTTGCAGATAAAAAAAATTTCGCAGGTAATCTGGCAAAAAACCTTACGCAACAAAGTAATACCTTTACTCGTTAAATACAACTGTATGAATCGAAAAATTCCTATATTAAAGAGGGCGTTTAACTTTTGTTGAGGGAAAACAGACAGGTTTGTTTGAAAAGAAAAATTATTATTTCAGATTGAGTGGGGCTATTTTTCCATCAAGTATTTCGCGGATTTTTACAGCAAGAGAGATAGGTGAAATCGGTTTTGGTTGAAAGAAGATGTTCTGACTTGTCACGACACCAAGCGAGGTGATGATGGAATCGGTGTATCCTGAAATAAAAAGGACTTTACACGATGGATTGAACTGTAAGAAACGTTCTGCAAGGACTTTCCCATTCATCTCTGGCATGACTACATCTGTTAAAAGAAGATAAATTTGTTTAGAATTGGTTTTGCCTATTTCCAGTGCATCTCTACCATTAGATGCTGAGAGAACATCATAGCCCAGAGGTGTAAGTGTATCGATCAGTAATTTTCTGGTCATTTGATCATCATCTACCACAAGAATGGTTTCATTTCCCTCTGTAACAGAGACACTCTCGTCGCTTATCATAATGTCTTCTTTTTCTTCAATCCGAGGCAGATATATGTAAAAAGTAGTACCTCTTCCCCTTGTACTGTCAACGGTGATATGACCCTTATGCTGCTTGATCACACCATATACCGTCGCAAGACCAAGGCCTGTTCCTTTGCCCACGCCTTTTGTAGTAAAAAACGGTTCAAATATTTTTTCCTGAATCTCCTGCGACATACCCGCGCCATTATCACAGATAACCAGAGATACATAGTGACCGATGGGTAAGTCTTTTTCTTTATTAGATAATGCTTTATTGACAAAGATATCGGAGGTTTCGATGGTAAGCCGTCCACCAGCAGGCATCGCATCTCTGGCATTTACTGCCAGATTCATTAAAACCTGTTCCAGTTGGCCGGCATCAGCCATAATGCTTTTGTTCCCATCTTCCAGTTCCACGTCTAGAATAATATCTTCGCCAATAACCCTTTTGAGCATTTTGACCATGTTTTCAACAATACGGTTCAAGTTGACAGGTTTCATTGCCAAAACTTGTTTACGGCTAAAGGTCAGGAGTTGTTTGGTCAGGTCTTCAGCTCTGCGACCTGCTTTATGGATTGACTTGATATTTTCTGTGGCCGGATGGCTTTCGTCAAGCTGCATCATTACCAGTTCTGAATAACCGATTATTCCAGTGAGAAGATTGTTGAAATCATGGGCAACACCTCCTGCAAGACGACCAAGGGATTCAAGTTTCTGAGCTTGAATCAGCTGAGATTGAAGGCTTTGTTTTTCCTCTTCTGATTTTGTAACCTGGCGTTCCAGGCGTACCAAGTCGGTAATGTCATCAATTCTGATAACAGCACCTTCGACACCGTTACTCACCAGGGGATAAATCATTATCTCACTGCATTTTATTTCCCCATCCTCTGTTGAGTTGTATTGGGTTGATTTGTAAATTTTCTTTTTGCTGATAGACTCGCTGAGCTCGTTTATATGTTTATTGAAGCTTGGCATAATTTGATCAATGGGTCTGCCAACAGCTTTATCTGTGGGCAACCCGGTATAGCGGGATGCTTCATTATTCATTTGAGTTATTAGTCCATCCCTGGTGACACCTATCAGAGTGGATGGCATTGAGTTGATAATATTATGGAGAAAGTTTCGTGTATTCTTAAGTTCGTCCTCCATGGTTACTCGATCAGTAATGTTGCGGGACGATTCAATTATACCAAAAAAATCTCCTGATTGATCGTAGAGTGGGTAAGCCATTATTTCCATGTAGACTGTATTGCCCTTGTTATCAACATGTTCATGGGTAACTATTGTTGGGAGGCCATTCTGGCTAATTTCTTCTAAAGGACAGGTAAGATCATTATTATCGCAGGGTGTTGGTTTGAGGTGAGAAACATAATGACAGTGGAGCTTGTCGTCATCAAGATTGTCGGCTTTGGAAATAGCTCTTGCAGCATTGTTCATAAGCACTATATAATGGTTTGTATCAATAACCATTATGGGGTCTGATACACCGTCTATAATGGACTGGAGGAAGCGTTTGGACTCTTTTAAGATGTCTTCAGTTTTTTTCCTCTTGGTAATATCTCTACTGATACCCCGATACCCCTGGAACGTTCCTCCATTACCATATTTAGGCTGACCACTACTTTCGAGAACTATTAGGGATCCTGATTTATGTCGATTATAGCTTTCCAGGTTATAAAATGGCTGCTTTTTTAATATTTTTTTTAATATTGGTTTATTATCCCATCCTTCAGTTTCGGGCATAAGCTGGAAAACAGATTTGCCGACCACCTCTTCTGTTTCTAACTCAAGGATTTGACTGATTGAAGGACTTATATAGATAAAGTTCAGCTTCTCATCAGTTTCCCAGACAAGGTCTGTGACATTTTCGATGAGCAGCCGATATTTTTTTTCCGAATCAATCAGGTTTTTCAGGTTCAAGCCAAAGCTGGATGACAATTTTTGAAGAAAACGCATGAGGTCACCAAGTTCATCGTTTGGTGAATGATGAAGCTTGTACTCATATTGACCAGCCTGAATAGATGATATTGCCTCAGTTTGGTTTTGAAGAAATCTCTGAAGGTACCTGTTGGCAAGAAACCAAAGCAAAAATGTTAAGATAAGGGCTGCGCACATCACCAAAAAAATCTGGATACGGAGACTTCTTTGTTTTTCATTACTGGCAATGGAATAGGCGTTTATGATTTTTTCTGCTACCTCGTGAAATCTGGCAGAGGTTGATTGAAAAAAAGATTGTCTGTTTAGAATGGCATAATGGTTGATAATAATTGCTTCGCAATTTTGGATCATTCGGTGAATAGCTTTTCTATTCCCATTGCTATCAGTAAGGTCTACCAGTTCTTTTTCTACCTTTTTTAATTCAGCGAGCAAATTTGGATTTTTTTCATTCATTATCCTATACAGGTAGTTTTCAAAAAGAAGGAGGAGTCTGTTTACTTGTTCTATTTGAGATGTGACCTGAGACGAATGGTTTTTCTGTAACATATTGTTTACGATATTCAGGTTTTCTTTTTGTAATTCTTTTGTTTTTACCTGCTTGTCGTATTGTTCTTCCAAGGCGGTTCTATAGAAGTTTATGTGCCTGGTTTTGATGTCGCCGAGAGCCCTGTGGAGATAAGGAGGCAGTGTTATAAGGGTGTCGCTGATTTGGCTGCTGAGTTCTTCAATTTTTGCAAGTTCTATTCTGATCTTTTTCCTAAAGGTTTCATGGGACCTGGGAACTTCAATAATACTTAAATTCTCAAGGTTTTTTATTTGAAACTGGAAACTTTTTAATAGCTCAATTTGCCTGGCATTTTGGTTAAGAGAGTTGACACTGTAAAGCACGAGCAGGCAAATAAATAAAGCGAGCAAAGCCTGAACGAGGAAAAGAAGAAATATTTTTTTTGATACGGAAAAATACATATTTATAGTTGTTTGCTGGCGCGTTTATACAATTGTTTATTATAAATTTTCTGGTCAAAAGAATCTGTCTTGTATGCTTCCTTAACCATTCCGGAAAGGTGCCCTGATTCAATCATTGACTCCACCCAGAAGTTTAGTCCTTTATCCCATCTATCATCAAATTCTGTAGTAAAGTGAATAGTAGGTAGCGAGTAAGCTTCTACAGAGACAGGAATGTCGAGCCAGGTTGAGATTTGCTCTGCCGCAAGTTCTGGTTGTTCTGTTATAAAACGGTTAGCACGTAAAAGAAGGGTGACCAGAGCCTCGGTAACAGGTTCTTCACTGGCAACGAAATCTTTATTACCAGCAAGGGCACAGCAGGGCATTCCTGCCCATTTGTTGACAGGAGGAAGTTCGGCAACAGTGGCAATGGCCTTTCCTTTTTCCTGATATTGAGCCAGTGCTGGAAAGGGCTGGTTCACAATAAAGCCGTCAATAATATCATTTGAGAGGGCGGGTATTAGAGTTTTGGCACCATGCATATTCAACAGGATGATGTCCACCCCTTCATCCTTCATGTCTTTGCTATAACTCAACCCCTCTTCTCGCAGACTTTTTTCAAAGATCAAATTTTGTACAGATATATCAATTTTGTAACCAATTCGAACAGGTTTGTTTTGCTTGTGAACAAAATCAACGAACTGTGGCCAGTTGTCAGCAGGCAGGCTGTTGGCAACGACAAACATTGCACCATCGGTCATGGCAGGGGCAAGAATTTCAACATCAGCCTGATTATCAATAAAACTTAACATGGCAGGTACCCCGCCAAAAGAAAGGTCAAATTGATCCTCGCTCAGTTTTCGAATTATTTCTTTGCCGCCAGTACTCTTAACTATTTGTATTTCTGCAATTTTTTGATTGTCTTTTATTAATTTGTAACGGTTGCGAAATATTATTTCTTTGAGATAGATACCACCTTGGTTACGAAAATAATCAGAATTCATGGCAGCTATATAGAGAGCTGCGTGATGGTCGTGAGGAGCGTGCCCGATGCGAAGGATTGGTATGGTTTGGGAAGCAGGTTTGCAGCTGGAAAGTAAAATCAGCAAAAAGAGTGTTAAAAGTATCAGTAATCCAAATCTATTTTTCATGATTATTACAGCCTTATTAATTCTTTATCCTGATACTATTAAAAATATATGTGATTACCACTAAAGCTCAGTTAACGCCGGGAGACAAATCGGAGTCGGTGCTTGCCTAAATTTTTCCTAAGTCTAGGGGGACCGAATTTTTTTCGCGTATTATCAGCGGAAATTATTTTGTCTCCCGAATGATAAGGAAAAATCAAATCGGTCTTCTCCCTTTTAGTTTATAACTGAACTTTAGTGGTAATCACTAAAATAAATAAACTGGAGAATGAAATTGTAACTTTATTCAATTAGGTACTAAAAATCACCTCGAGAGGAGTTTCGGTAAAATTGTCTAGGCTCCTATAGGAGATTGAAAGATTAAGGGGAAATAATGTCATGGTGTATTTGCAAAAAAAATCTTGTCGTGTATGCATATCACCTTCCCGTAATAACTTGATTTTTTTCTTTCTCGACGTCGAAGTCTGTGTCCTTCTCCATTTCTACAAAGTCGCCTGAGTTCCCTGGCATTTCAAAAAGAGAAAATGCTCGCTCCTGATATTTTGTTGCTTCATCAGTTTTGCCCATACTTGCATATAGTTCAGCCATGTTATTAAGAGTTATTGCAAGATTTGGGTGATCAGCGCCTAGAGCATTCTCAGAGATTTGCAGTGATTCTTTAAACAAAGGTTCGGCTTTATCATTTTGACCTTTTTGCATGAGCAATTGAGCGATATTTCCAAGAATATTGCCAACATCGGGATGTTTATCCCCGTACATTTTTTTCTTAATATCGAGGGCTTTTTCATAGAGTGGCAGAGATTTTGATTCTTCTTCAAGCTCCTCATACAATCCTGCAAGCTTCATTAAAGTATTCGCAAAAAGTGGGTGATCTGGTCCTACACTTTTTTCAAAGAGAATAAGTGCTTTTTTGTAAAGAGGTTCTGCCTGCTCATACCTCGCTGAGTTTTCATAGAGACCGCCAATGTTAAGCAGTAGTGTTGCAGTTTCGTCCTGATGCTTCCCCTGGAGCTTTTTGCTTAAATCCAGTGCTTTTTGGAATAATGGCAGGGCGTCCTGTTTTTTATCAGAGAGAACGAGGACTTGGGCAAGCTCTGAATGGGCAAGAAAGGATTCTGTCAGGTCAATGGCAGGATCGAGTGAGCCAATGAGTTTTTTAAGAGTTGTAAGAGCTTCGTCTTGCTGGCCCAGTCTTTTGGCTACTGAGCCAATGGCGTGAAGTGTTTCCTCGTTATTTCGATCAATATTGCCAGCTTTCTTGTAATGGGACTGAGCTGTTTGGAAGTCAGCCTGTTCCTCAGCAAAGTTACCCAGTAGAATAAAAAGTTGGGCAGGATCTTCTATATTATTGCTCTCCGAGGCAAAAAGTTTTTCGATTAGCGATCCAGCACTTTTCAAATCAGGTTGATTCAGGCAGTGCAATGCCTCAACTGCTTGTTCAGCTGAGGGCTCAGCCTGAACTTGGGTTAAAACAACTTCTGCTCTTTCCTTGAGTTGATTGTAGGCATGAAAACTCTGATCAACAGTTACAATTTTTCCATAGATGTGCTGCAGTTGTGTTTCTAATAAACGCACGTTCTCAGTTTGTTTTGTTTTAAACGAAACTGAAATTTCCTCGCGGAGATGATTTGCTCTTTTTTTAAGAAATTGTAGGTATTCATTTTGCGATAATTTGAGCTCCGGTTTTGGTTCAGGCTCCGGTTCAGGCTCCGGCTCAGGTTCCGGCTCAGGTTCAGGTTCAGGCTCCGGCTCTGGCTCTGGTTCGGGTTCAGGTTCAGGCTCCGGCTCTGGCTCTGGTTCGGGTTCAGGTTCAGGCTCCGGCTCTGGTTCGGGTTCAGGCTCCGGCTCTGGCTCCGGCTCTGGCTCTGGTTCAGGTTCAGGCTCCGGCTCTGGTTCTGGCTCTGGTTCTGGCTCTGGTTCCGGCTCCGGCTCAGTGACTACCGGCTCTGTTTTCTGGAGAGATTCTTTATCAGGACTTGTTTTGTTCTCCAGCTCTGGGGCGACCGTTTTTTCCAGGAGATCTTCTTTGGATTTACGAAAAGATTTAAGGAAAAGAACAAGAGCAATAATAACAATAAGAACAACTGCTCCTATGATATAGTTCATAAAAATGCCTCCAGAGAGCTATATACTCTTTTAAATCGCTGAGAAACGAAATCTATATTAATTGGAAATAATATGTACGTAATTGTATCATACGGATTTTAAAAGAAAAGCCTGTTATTGTGAAAAAAATAACAATTATCTCTCGTAGAATTATTAAGTGAGAATACAGGCTGTGGGAAAGCAATAAGTTTAAGCTTGCAAACGGACTTTTTCTGCTAGCTGCCAAAAGGAGCGAGCCACCGGATTCTGGAGATTTTTTTCAACTGTGCAGAGCCCTACTGAAAAAGGTACAAGTAAAGGTAAATTTTCCATTACTGCTACCTGTTCTTTCATAGGGCTTTTCTCTAGAACTAGTTGGGGGATCAAACCAACGCCAAAACCCAGGCCAACCATACTTATAATGGCTTCATTACCTGCTACTTGAGCATAAATATTTGGTTTTATTTTTTTAGTAGATAGCCAGTCCTGAAGCCTTTTTCTACTGAGCCCTTTCTCTGCTACAATCAAGGGTGTTTTTTCCCAATCCGGCGAATCATCTTTATACAATATGATTTCAGGATCATTAACCGGCCTGATAAAAACCAGTGGTGTTTTTATTATTTCCATGAATAGTAATTTGGTAGGTCTATCATGGTCAAGGGCTGCAATGCTAATGTCTACTTCATCATTAGCAAGTTTATCAAGAGCCTGGGCAGCATCACCAGTTTGCAGGTGTATCTGAATTTTTGGATATATTTCACGAAATCTGGCAAGCATATCGGGTAAAATTGTGTAAACAGCCGTAATGGAAGCATAAAGTGATAACTCACCATAAAGGGCAGAATCCCTGGCAAGTTCACTTTGAAACTGGTTCCAGTGTCGAATGGATTCATCGACATACTTGCAGAACAGTTCTCCTGCCCTGGTAAGTTTGACAGAGCGATTATCCCGAATAAACAGTTGTTTGTTGAGTTCACTCTCCAAGCGCTGTATCGTTCTGGTTAAAGCCGATGGGGTAACATTGCAGGCCTTGCTGGTTTTACCGAAGTGAAGTGAACCCACCAGGTGGCGAAACAGTTTTAACTCATTGATATTCATTTCTCTGACCTTGTGTGATTGTAAATGAAAGTAAATTATCAGGATGATAGAAATAAGTGTATATTGCGTCTATTGAAACATTATATGTCGATTAATTCACTTGACGCAACAGAATCTGTTGTTATGGTAGGGCAAATTACGTTGTACAGATGAATAAACAGATAGTTGGAGTTGACCATGAGAAAAAATTATTTTAATAGCCTGCCACTTCGCTTGCAGCTTGAAGAGCTTGGACAATGCCGTTTTATGAAGCCTTCAGAGTTTAACGGTGTGGAAAAGCTCAAAGGTAAAAAGATCGTTATCGTTGGTTGTGGGGCCCAGGGTTTTCACCAGGGACTCAATCTCCGCGATAGTGGCCTGGATATTTCTTATACCCTGAGAGAAGCCGCAATCAGTGAAAAAAGACAATCCTGGAAAAATGCCACTGCCAATGGTTTTAAAGTCGGCAGCTATGAAGAATTAATTCCAGGGGCTGATCTGGTCATAAACCTGACTCCTGATAAACAGCATACCGATGTTGTTACAACTGTCATGCCTCTCATGAAAGAGGGTTCCTGTCTTTCCTATTCACATGGGTTCAATATTGTTGAGGAAGGCATGGAGATTCGTAAAGACATCACTGTTGTTATGGTTGCCCCCAAATCACCTGGAACTGAAGTCCGTCAAGAGTACAAGCGGGGCTTCGGTGTTCCCACTCTGATAGCAGTTCACCGTGAAAACGATCCTAATGGTGAAGGCTGGGGTATCGCCAAAGCATATGCCTGTGGAACAGGAGGTGACAGAGCTGGCGTCCTTCATTCTTCTTTTATTGCTGAAGTGAAATCTGATCTCATGGGTGAGCAAACTATTTTATGTGGTGTGCTGCAGGCTGGTTCCATTCTCTGTTATAACAAAATGATTGAAAAGGGAGTTGATGCTGAATATGCGTCAAAACTCATTCAGTATGGTTGGGAAACTATTACCGAGGCTCTCAAGCATGGTGGTATTACCAACATGATGGATCGTCTGTCCAATCCGGCAAAAATCAAAGCGTTCAATCTGTCAGAAGAACTGCGAACCATACTGACACCTCTGTTTGAAAAACATATGGACGATATCATGTCTGGATCTTTTTCCAGCACCATGATGCAAGACTGGGATAACGATGATGTTAACCTTCTCAAATGGCGAGCAGAAACTGCAGAAACAGCTTTTGAAAAATCTACGTCAACAGACCAAGAGATTTCAGAACAGGAATTTTTTGATAATGGTATCTTGCTGGTCGCATTTGTCAGAGCTGGTGTTGAACTTGCCTTTGACACCATGGTTTCTGCAGGAATTAAAGAAGAGTCAGCCTACTACGAGTCTTTACATGAGACTCCTCTTATTGCCAATACTATTGCCCGCAAGAAGCTCTATGAGATGAATGTGGTAATTTCTGACACCGCTGAATATGGCTGTTACCTCTTTTCTCATTCCGCGGTTCCTCTTCTCGAAGCTTTTATGAGTAAAATCGAGGCAGATGTTATTGGAAAAGGTCTGGAATCAAATAGTAATGCTGTAGATAATATTGAATTGATAAATGCAAACGAAGTGATTCGGTATACTGGTGTTGAAATTATTGGTGATGAATTACGCTCCTATATGAGTGCAATGAAACCTATTAAGTAGTATTTTTTTACACGCCGGAAAATACTATAATAGTTTTTCCGGCGTATTGTTTGATCTTTGGTTTGTTTCTTTCAGACGTTTCCTGGTTCTTCCAATATTTTTCAAAATTCCTTTCTTATTGCTTGGATCTCGTTTCCTTTTTGGTATTATGAACCAAGGGGAATTCCATAGTTTCACTATGAATTATCCTTGCCATATACTATCTGCTGTGCTATTTTTGTTAAAAATAATAACTGTTATCAAGTAGGAGGCATTCTAATGAGGATTACTATTGATCGAAATGTCGTGGACGTTGCACCCGATGACGCACAGGAAACAGCTTCTCTTGAATCCCTGTGGCGTATTTTAATAGATTGTATTGGTGAATCAAAAAAATTGACCCCCATAGGGGAATTTGTTCCAAGCAAAGAAAATATTGCCCGCTTTTTAATTGAAGGAGTACCTGGCGGCAAGACGGTTTTTTCTGAACAGGTATCAGCTGATGATACCACCTATATTTGTACCACGTGTAATAAATATATGAATGTAAAGTCTGGTGGAGAAGTTCCTTATTGTTGTGGTGTGGTTATGGGAAGTGTTGATTAATTTCAATTTGAGCATTCGTTGTCATAGATAATATACTGAACACAATAAAGATGGAGGTAAAAATGGACAGTTGGGAATGCCCATGTGGTTATGTGTATGATCCTGAAGAAGGAGATTATGAAAACGGGGTTGAACCTGGAACAGCTTTTGAAGATATTGCAGCTGATTGGGTTTGCCCAAAATGTGGTGCTGAAAAGGAATATTTTTATAAAGTTTAATACCAGCGGGCTCGCTCATTTCCCCCAATGAGTGAGCCCCTTAATAATATTGGGGTGCTCAAATAATATACTTTTGTCCTAATAGTATCTTTGTAATTTGAAAATTCCTGAAATAACTTAGTCCTCTCTTCTGTTTTCACTCCCCTCAAATATTTTCCAGCGTCTCTTTTGTTTTAGCCCGCTTTTCTCATTAGATTAATAAACGACTGGATTCCAGTAATAAACCAGTCATTTTTTCAAAGTTGGACTTACATGTTGACTGTCAGGTCGTGCCACTGGTTGTTTTTTCTGAAATCAGTAGTTTATTTCCCGATTTTAAGAATATCTTACCTCCACCGGACGCACTTGCCCCTTTGGTCGCGCAATTGGTTCCTCTCAAGATCATATCCTGAGGGGAATTTTCATTAAATTTTTCACTATGTGAGAGAACAGCCTCTTGTAGGGATAACCACCTGCATAAGCTACCCATACCTTCCTCACAGTGATTCGTATACGGGCTCCAATCTTGAGCAGTTTTAATCGGATTGTATCGCATTGAGCCTTTGCCATTTCTGTTCCGGCAAGGCCCAAGCGTCGGAGTGCCTGCAGTAGGACATACGCTATAGAAGAAAAATAGAGCCTGACTTGGTTACTATGTAATTTGCTTGTACTGGTCCTGTCCGCAAATAACATCAGTTGTTGCTCTTTAATCCGGTTTTCCATTTCACCTCGAGCACAATACCGTTTCTCATAGAGTTCCTGAGCGCCACATTCTTTCGCGGTAAATGAGGTGACGATGAAACGAGGATTTGCTCCCTTGGCAAGGTGCTCGGCCTTTCCGATTACTCTCCGGTGCCAGCGCCAGCTCTTCAGGGTCTTATAACAAAAATTCTTGAAAACTCGGGATGCTTTACCGCTGCATTGATACAATGCTTTGGCTAACGCCAATTCCTCTTCAACCTCTTGGTTCAAGCGATTATTTTTACCAATACCAATGATGAAATGAACATCATTATCTTCGCACCAACTCATCAGTCTTTCACGGCAAAAGCCACTGTCGCCACGAACAACAACTCTGGTCGTCGGCCAATCCTCCCAAATACGTTGAACTATACGTTCCAATTCTTCAACGGTACCAGCTGCTGCATCGATATTTGCCGTGCCCAGCCGGGCACACAACAGGTGTTTTCCGCAAAATATGTACAACGGCAGATAGCAGTATGCCTTGTAATAGCCATGGAAAAACTTACCTTCCTGGTTGCCATGCAAAGGATCATCGGTGGCATCAACATCAAGGATGATCTCTTCTGGTGCGTTCGGGTATGATTCAAGAAAGACATCAACAAAAAGGTTGTCTACCGATTCCGGTGTAAGGGCAATTTTTTTGTAAGCACTCTTGGCATTAGCGTTTGGAGCAGTTAATTCCAAACGGTTCAGAGTGCTTTTACCAGCCAGCGGCTTACCTTTATCCTTCTCGGAAACACGATCCATACCTGTCGGATCACTCTTTCCAACTGCAATCGCAAGCATCTGGTCCTTTGCCAATTGATCATGGTCGTTGAGATCTTCATATCCTAATGCAAGGCCCATTACCCTTTGTGAAACAAGGGACAAGACGTCATGCTCAATGCGTTTCGCCTGACGATAATCAGTAAAGCATTCAGCAAAACGATGTAGAATCGCTGTTCGTTGCTCAACTTCCCTCAACAGCAACGCTCCACCATCTGAGGTGATAGTTCCACCGCTGAAATCTGTAATAATTTCTCTTTTTCCCAAAGCTTGAAATGATCGGTAACTTTTTGTACACTCTGTTCTCATAAGGCCACCTTTGTTGAGTTAGTTAACGCATTGAGATAACGTTAAATATACAACATTTGTGGCCTTTTTTGTTCAACTTAATGAGAAATCCAGGTTAGGGTGGCAATGATTATTTTCTACCCATAAAGGAATAAAACACGAGGTGTAGCAATGAAAAGTATTTATTTGTTGCCCATTATCTTTACAGGGTTCCTGTTTTTGCATTCACTTGCTCAAAATACAATAGCGGAAACTATCAGCGGAAAAAATTTAGAAAAGGCAACCTTTGCTGGCGGGTGTTTTTGGTGTATGGAAAAACCTTTTGAAAGCATGAAAGGCGTTATGTCTGTAACTTCCGGCTACAGTGGCGGTTATTCTGAGAATCCAAACTATGAGAATTATTCTGCAGGAAATCATCTGGAAGTAATTGAAGTCGTCTATGATTCCGAACTTGTGAGTTATGAACAACTCCTTGAGGTTTTTTGGCGACAAGTTGATCCAACTGACCCTGGTGGGCAATTCGGAGACAGAGGGAAAGCGTATTCAACGGCAATATATTTTCATGATGAGAATCAAAAGAAGCTTGCAGAGCTTTCCAAAAGTGAACTGGATAAAAAAGGTGTTTTTGATAAACCTATTGTCACGCCAATCTTATCCGTGAAAATCTTCTATCCTGCTGAAGAGTATCATCAGGACTATTACAAGAATAATCCGCTGCGTTACAAGTGGTACCGTTCTGGTTCTGGTCGTGATCAGTTTTTACAAAGGGTCTGGAACGGTCAACCTGTGCAGGAAAAGACCAGTGAACAGGATTTACGCCATAAACTTACACCACTACAATATTATGTTACCCAGGAAGAAGGTACAGAAGAACCGTATAATAACGAATACTGGAATAACAAAAAAGCTGGTATCTATGTGGATGTAGTTTCAGGGGAAGTCCTTTTCAGTTCCATTGATAAGTATGACTCAAAAACAGGTTGGCCTAGTTTTTCAAGGCCACTGGAGCCGGGAAATATTGAAGAAAAAGTAGATAGTAAGCTTTTCATGACTCGCACAGAAGTACGCAGCAAAGATGCAGGTTCTCATCTTGGCCATGTTTTTGAGGACGGCCCTGAGCCAAGTGGACTCCGTTATTGTATCAATTCTGTAGCCCTGCGGTTTGTGCCAAAGCAGGAGATGGAGCAGGAAGGGTATGGAAAGTATTTGAAACTATTTGATAAATAATTAAACCATTGAGTTTCATATACAGGCAGTATTCTTATGCTGCCTCTTTTGGTGATGGTGAATCATCCTTGCCTTTGGGATTGATCTTTTCATATTTACTCAATACTCCATAGAGCATATCTGGAAGATCATTTTTCTGCCTGGAGCTACGTTGAATTTGCTTAAGACATTTGTCAAAGGTCATCTGTTCGCTTAAAAAGATGTGACGGAGAATAAATGAGATTAATCTGGTGATGGTTGTCAGGTTGGAGATGCGTGATTGCAGTTCATGGTCCCGGTCAAATGCTGTAGAGGCAAAGACTTCAATAGGATCGCCATCAACCTCACTGACAGAGAGGTACCATTTGTTTTTATCTCGATCAATCGCCCGATACCTTTTTCCGTCAAGGACTTCAGGCAGATCCAGGATACCGTCTACTCCTGCTTCTTTTATCTTGGGGATAATCGGTTCATCCTGATACTGTTGCCACGCCCTCTTTACAATCTCAGGATGATTTTTCACGTTACTTATAACAGTACGACATGTTGCGCACACTTGTTGTTTGCCGGACTGCTGAGTTTTTTTAAGTTCACCGCAAAAGTCACAATATTTAGCGTTTTGTTTTGGTGTTGCAGTCAAGGTGTATCCTCCTTCCTTATGGAAAACAGAGGTGGTTGTAGTAGCGACACAGCCACCTAAATAAATATATTTGTTACAGTTTTATCAGTTTGTTGATTGAAATGTAACAGAATACAACGTGATGCAAAAAAGAACAACAGAAGAGCCAAAAAGATTGTGGATATTTGGCATTTTTTTTGGTTCTTATTGTAGTGGCTAAAATTACCAATTAAAACAATAGTTTATTAGCATGGCATTTGTTGTAATTCTGACGGGTTGTTTCTTGTTTTCACCGGAAACGACAAGTAAATAATGGAGCTACTTTTGGGCTACCTTTTCGTCCCTTTAAATGGTTTTCCTGCACCTGTTCTTTAGTTTATTAAAGGAAGCTGGACGTCAAGCGTCATTGCAAGAAAGAAGTGAAGGCGTAAAAATATATAGAATTTCATCTGCCTCTTTTATAGAAAAACATCAGAATTTTATTACTTTCTGCTTGCATCTTGATGAGTTCCTGTTAGATTTTACCCTTTTGTTTTTAAAGAATCGTAGGTAGATTTTTTATTTAAAAATTATTCAATTCAATTATTCAGGCAATATCTGAGGATAACCAGCACTGCAGAGAGCTGGCAGTTTCGTCGTGTATGGCGCCTTGCAAATTTTCCCTTCGTGGATGGTACAATGGATTATAGGGATACACTTAATTTACCCAAGACTAAGTTTAAAATGAAAGCCAACCTGACGCAAAAAGAGCCTATGGTGCTCAAGCGTTGGGAAAAAGAACAGCTCTACGCAAAATTGCTTGAAGCTGGCGCCAACCGTCCTGATTTTATTCTCCATGATGGTCCTCCATACGCCAATGGTCATATTCATCTCGGCACAGCCTTTAACAAAGTTCTTAAGGATATAATACTAAAATCCCGTAGAATGGATGGTTTTAACGCTCCCTACATTCCTGGCTGGGATTGTCACGGCCTTCCCATCGAGCATAATGTAGACAAAGAGCTTGGTAAGAAAAAAGATGTGATCAGCAAGCTTGGCAAAAGAGGTGCCTGCCGAAAATACGCAGCGAAATGGATCAAAACCCAAAAAGCAGAATTTATGCGTCTTGGTGTTCTTGGTGACTGGAAAGATCCTTATCTTACAATGAACTTTGGCTACGAAGCTTCCATTGCTCGAGAGTTCAACAAGTTTCTTCTCTCAGATGCTGTTGTTCGTTCTAAAAAACCAGTCTATTGGTGTGCCACCTGTCAAACTGCTCTTGCAGAAGCTGAGGTTGAATACCATGATCACAGCTCTCCTTCAATCTATGTGAAATTTCCCGTTATAGACGATTTATCTGGTGTTGTTTCGGAATTACAGGGGAAAAAAGTATTTGCTGTTATATGGACCACCACTCCATGGACTCTGCCTGCAAATCTTGCAGTGGCTTTTCATCCAGACTTTACCTATGCAGCAGTTGAAGTTGATGGCGAAATCTGGCTTTTGGCAGAAGAACTCGTTGAAAAATGTTTTGAAGAATTTGAAATAGACAACTATCAGACCCTTACCACCTTCTCAGCCAAAGGACTTGAAGGGAAAAAATGCAGACATCCATTTTTAGAGCGTGATTCCTTAATGGTGCTGGCAAATTATGTCACCACCGAAAGCGGTACGGGTTGTGTGCATACCGCTCCAGGGCATGGTGCAGATGATTATCAGACAGGCCTGCGCTATGGACTTGAGGTCTTGTCACCTGTGGATGCTACCGGCACGTTCACCTCTGAAGCCGGCAAGTATGAAGGTAGAAAGATTCCTGATGTAAATAAGGAAATTAATGAAGATCTTCGTGCCGAGGGATTCCTTATTCAGGAAGAGCGAATCAGTCACAGTTATCCCCATTGCTGGCGTTGTAAAAAACCAGTGATGTACCGTGCCACCGAACAATGGTTTGTCTCCATGGAGAAAAACGACTTGCGGAAACTGGCATTAGAT
>CAMYOP010000003.1 GCA_947260045.1 uncultured Desulfobulbaceae bacterium | reverse complement strand
AAGCATTATGAATAAGTGAGGATATAGATGGAAGCCGTATTTTTAACGTTTGTTTTTGTGTTAGCTATATTTCTGGGCTTTGAGCTCATTTCAAAGGTCCCCTCCACCCTGCACACACCGCTTATGTCGGGATCAAATGCCATATCGGGGATCACCCTGATCGGCGCCCTGGCTTCTTTGAAAACAGGTAATCCAAAATTTGCCATTTTTATTGGCACTCTGGCGGTTATCTTTGCTACTATCAATGTCGTCGGTGGTTACGCGGTAACCAACAGAATGCTTGAAATGTTCAAGAAAAAAGATGAGGGAGGCGCAAAATGAGTTCTTCTTTCCTCGCGATAAATTTTGCGTATGTGATATCAGCCGCCCTGTTTATTTTCGGGCTAAAAATGCTCAGTTCCCCTGCCACGGCAAGGAGAGGCAACCTTATATCTTCAGTGGGCATGCTCCTTGCCATAGTTGTCACCCTGTTCTCTCAGGGAATCGACTTCAGATGGATCCTTCTCGGTATGGTTATCGGTTCCGGTATAGGTCTTATTGCGGCCTACAAGGTTGAAATGACTTCCATGCCGGAGATGGTAGCTTTGTTTAACGGTTTTGGTGGTATATCAAGTTTACTGCTGGCATGGAGTGAATATCACCAGAACCCTGAATTGAGTGTTTTTATTTGTATTGTTGCCTCACTTTCCGCATTTATAGGAGGTGTGACCTTTTCCGGAAGTATGATTGCCTTTGGTAAACTCAGTGAAAAAATTCCCAGCAAGGCAATTGTTTTCAGCGGTCAGCACCTCATCAACGCTGCAATTCTACTAACTGCAGTATTATCAACTGTATTTTTCGCGTCGAATGCCGAATCACTCTACTGGGTATTTATCCTTATTGTCGCTATCGCTCTGGTCTTTGGCGTAACTTCTGTTATTCCCATCGGCGGCGCTGACATGCCGGTCGTTATTTCACTCTTAAACAGTTATTCTGGCCTTGCTGCCTGTGCAGCCGGATTTGTCATCAGCAACAACATCCTGATTGTAGCAGGTGCCCTGGTCGGTGCCAGCGGAATCATCCTGACCAAAATCATGTGCAAAGCCATGAACAGATCGCTGGCAAATGTACTATTTTCCGGATTTGGTTCCACTGTCCAGGCTAACAGCGATGGTCCTCAGGGTGAAACAAGACCCGCCAGTGCCGAGGATGTATATTACATCCTTGAAGCGGCTGATTCTGTCGCCTTTGTTCCAGGATATGGCCTTGCTGTTGCCCAGGCTCAGCACGTTACCCGTGAGCTTGGAGACCTACTCGAAGAAAACGGCACTGAAGTCATGTACGCTATCCACCCTGTTGCCGGCCGTATGCCAGGTCACATGAACGTTCTCTTGGCAGAAGCAAATGTACCCTATGACCAGCTTATTGAAATGGATGATATCAACCCCAGGATGGACTCGGTGGACGTCTGCGTTGTCATTGGCGCAAATGACGTAGTTAATCCTGCTGCTCTCGATGATGAAGGCAGTTCAATCTACGGTATGCCCATTATCGAAACCCACCGGGCCAAAACAGTCATAGTCCTGAAGCGTTCCATGAATCCAGGTTTTGCAGGGATTCAAAACGCACTTTTCTTTGCTGAAAACGCCCGAATGTACTTTGGTGATGCCAAAGCATCAATTCAGGCACTGGTTGCCGAATTCAAAAGCGGCGATTGATATCCACCCGGCTTAATTTTTCCGGGCACCTGTATTCGTTCCTTATAACAAGTGAAAAAAGGGTTCGTGCCATTTGGCAGGAACCCTTTGATTAAAACAGGTAATTTATAATTTTCAGAAGTATGACACGGTGCAATCTACTAATACCCACAGCCATCACAGATTGGTATACGTAGCTATTAATTGACAAGGAATATCAAAAAACAGTTTCTTACCTTATCTGTATTTCTGTTCCTTCAATACAGCTGTTGCCCCGCCTTTCAGGAAAAAATAGTTATCATACCCTTTATCCTCGAGATAATACATAAGCCAGCGTACCTGCTTCCCAACCTGGTCAAAAATAAGTAGCTGCTTGTCCTTCATCCTGTCATGATCAATAATGTTTTTAATGAGCTTGTCCAGGGGAATGGGCATGGCATTTTCAAACCCTGGCAGCTTTTCGCTTCTCTGCATGGGATCCCTGCTGTCAATAACTAATGCAGTGGGGCCTGCAGCTTTCTTTTTGAATGTATCAAAATCCACCATGACTTTCGCCAGCTCACTTTTAGGAATGAGTTGTTTTTCAGGGTCTGAAATTTCCTTGCCAACCAACAATGTATCATTCGGATATGAATTTACCCATGCCGGTATACCGGCATCAAATGCGTAGACATTTTTCATGCCGGCGCCGGATGCCCTTTGCGCCGCTTTATACGATTTAAGACATGTAATGCCATTGCAGTAAACCGCTATTTTTTTGTTGGGATACTGGGAAGCCAGGGCTTGCAGGTTTGACTCAAAGCCCTTGCTGGAAAGTGAGACGTGAAAAGCTCCTTTGGGATGAATAGTGTCAAACTCCAAAGCTGACCGTACATCGACAATAATAAAAATGCCATCATCATACCCTGCTTTGAGATCTGCCAGTTCGACAATTGCCACATTCGGATAATCTTTCCTATACGGAAAATCTGTGGCAAAACACCATGAGCTTAAAAGTGTTAGAAAGACAGCAAAAATCGACAACCTGATCCATTTCATAAGAATCTCTCCTTCACCCACCCAATAGGTTAAGAATTACATTCTACAATTTATTGTGCATATATTGAAAAAATTGTAAATGTTTTTATTGATTTTCAACTAGTTGTGAGTGGTAGATTTGATATCTATATTTTTGAGTGATATCAAATGATAGTTACTTGAATTTCCTGCTGGCTTGGTCAAGATTTACTATTGAGAAAAAAACCGGTTATGAACCTAACTCTGCACCATTATTATTGATATGATTAGGTTTTATAAACTTGTCGTTATATCAGTTACTTGTATCCTCAATCACTTTTTTTAGCGGTTCAAGATGCTCTTCATAATTTTTCCAACGCTTAACAGAAGTTGTATAAATCGGTTGGTTGACCTGGTCACGGCTTGCCGTATTGATAATCCGTCGTGACTTATAGAATTTGAGACAGGCATCATCCCACTGCAACCCACAGTGATCAATTATCTTTTTAGCTTCTGTCTCAAAATTATTCACAACATTTTCATAACTGATATCCAATATCTTCCCGGGTAAAACAGAATACCAATGTTTCATAAGGTTTTTATAAAGCAGGTAGTAACTTCCCAATGTTTCAAGATCAAATGAATAATGATGTCCGCCTTGTTGGAAATACTGTTTATAGCATGAAAAACATGTGTCCATCGGATCGCGCTTGCAATGGAGTATTTTTGCTTGTGGGAGTGCGATGTGAATCAACCCGGCAAAAAGATAATTCCAGGGAAATTTATCCGTAAGATATTCACAAACATTCTTATAGGGTCTTGTGGCTTGTATATAACTTTCGGCGAGTTTCCTGGTAGATATACAGGGATCGTTATAATTGAACATCATGGCATTGTTATACATGTAACCCAGTTCACCACCAGCCTCAATTTCAGGATGGCTGGATACAATCTGCTCGACAAGGGAGGTGCCGCTTCTCGGCATGCCGATAATAAAAATTATTGATGCGTCATCAATGCCACAGCCACTATTCTTTCTAATAAAGTTGTCATTAATTGTGGATATGATCTGCCGCATGAAACGGGCATCATTCTCAAGATCATATTTTCGCTGCTGATATACGAGGTTGTTTGCATTTTCTAAAAAACGGAATGCCCGATCAAACTCATCCATTTCATCATAATATTTTCCCAGGGTAAAAAGGAGGTTGGCCCGTTTGTCCTTATCAAAGTTCTTCAGTGAAGATTCCATCTGGTCGAGCAACTCGACCATTTCATCTTTACGTCCCAGTTGTTGCAAAGCAGCGCACAATTCATTGTAACAATCTGTCAGGTCAGGCTGAAGTGTGATAACTTCCCGGAAGTAAGGAATGGATTTTTCTGTCTCACCTTTGCCCCGATAGGCATATCCAGTGTAATAGAGTGCAAACACATTACTTTTATTTTGTTGTAATACAGACTCATTAATCTCCAGTGCCCTGTCCCACTGCTGCAAATAACAGTAAACCATTGCTAAATTTCCAAGGTTCTCAAGAGACATAAGCCCCGTGCTTCTTAACTTTTCCAGAAGTTCTGCAGCCTTAAAAAAATCACGTTCATGGACACAAAGCTGAGCATATTTTATTAATGCAGCTTCGTGACAGGATTCAATGCGAAGAATTTTTTGGAATGTTTCTCTCGCCAGGTTCATTTTGCCCTGACTCAGGAATTGGTTTGCTTTTTTGAGTAGTACAGAGGACTGCTTCTTTTTGAGGGAAGCAATAGAACTGGAACTTGATTTGTATTTTTTACTGGCCCGTTTTTTCATATCTTAAGAACTTTAGCCTATTTTGCTTGTTAATGTTCTCAGCTGGTAGGCACCGGTTCAAAAAAACGAACTAACCATGCTAATTTTTTTAATAACAAATTCATCCAAGCCACTCATACTGTATCACGGTTTTGAGTGCGATTAAGTAACCGATACTGAATACAATAATAGTGGTGAGACGAACCCATCTAGTTGTATGAAGAGCCCAGAAAATAAAGACAGGAAAAGAAATACACATATTCCTGGAAAAAGAGGACATACGGGGCCCTGCTGCTACGACGACAGCCCAAATTACAGTGCTCCAAATAGTCAGTTCCCTGGGAAAATCACGTTTGAACCACATCCAGATTATAACAGCGGCAAAGAATAACAATACGATCGTTTCAATTTTTGAATAATTATATCCATGGACCGGTAATTCATTAAATCCAAGCAGGGCAATGCGAAATTTTTGAATTAAATTATGAAAAACAGAAGTAAGTTCACCTCCCCATCCAAATTGAACAACCCGGGAATAGTAATCCCATCTGCCTGTATTCTTCCAACAAAGCGCAAGATAAGGCAGTACTCCTAATAGAATAATGGAAGAGCAGGTATATGCATACAACACATAGGGCCAACCTTTTTGGCGTAACCGTGAAGTATCACGTATCAACACATATAATATTGGGATAATGATCAAGAATCCGTATGGTCTAGTCAGGCAGAGTAAGATTCCAGCTATACACATCAGCCCGTAACGATGAATTTTACAAAACGCAAAAACAAGTAAACTTAAAGCAAGAAAAAGTATTTCAGCGTAGTAAAGAGAATAAAATAATGAGAACGGGAATATGAAAAGAAGTGTAAAAGCTTCCAGGATTGGTGTGTCATCCGGAAAGTACTGATCAAAAAAGAATAAAAAAGCAAATACAGCTACAATTCCGGATAATAAATTTACGTAAAAAGCGGCGGAAGATTCATTTATGTCCAGAGTTCTTGAAAGAACATTTACTATGGCAGGAAAAAGTGGAAAAAAAGCGTACTTCTGGACAACGTCTTTTTCTGTACTACGATAGTTTGCAGCTTTATTTTGAGAAGCCTGAATAATGTCTTTATGCTTGGGATAACCTGTTTTAGCGATAGAGACGTACCACTCAGCATCTGCGTAGCGCCATAAACTATAAAAATCAACTTTACCTTGATTGTAAATTCGCGGGTCTAGTTCTAAATGATGAAATTCAAGAAGATATGATTTTTTATTGAGCTCCCAATAACCCTGGGTAGCCATTCCGTAGCCAAAGGCCCATGTAAGAATTTTTATTGCCAGGAAAATCAGAAATAATAAGCTTAATCTGTAAACTGAAAATCTTTCCATGAATACTTTCAAAGTGATTTTGGGGTTACGATAATTATTTGGTAATCATATACTAGAGATTTCTTGAAAAGGCTATGGTCAGGTTAATTTGCACCCGAACGACAAAGATAATATTAAGATTAAATATCTTATATTTAATTTGTATCACACAAAAAGAGAGTGTTGTATCAAAAGTACGAACATATCGATCGAAGTAATGCATCTAAGCAAAAAAGGCACTCAACGATGAACGCTAAGTGCCTGTATTTTCAATGGTGACCCCAAGGGGACTCGAACCCCTGTTTTCGGCGTGAGAGGCCAGAAACTACCACTTACCTCACCTTACCCCAATACCCTCTAAACTTACCTATTACTCGCATTCCATGTTCATTCGCTTTATTCCATCTTACTCTGAATTACCCTTGTTTTCTCTAATTTTGTTGGGTATAATGTTGGGTATAGGGTGCGAATTTTTTCAGAAAACACTTGTTGGGTTAATAAATTCAGGGGAGAAAAGCATGCCAGCCAAAAAACGAATCAAGACACAGTATCCAGGTGTGTACTACGTTGAATCAATGGCAATCGGTTCAAACAAACCAGAGCGGATTTATTACATCATGTACCGGAGAGACGGCAAACTTGTTGAGGAAAAGGCTGGCCGTCAATATCAAGATGATATGACCCCGGCCAGAGCTTCTACCCTTCGCGGAAAAAAGATTGAAGGAGCAAAGCAAACGAACAAAGAGCAAAGGGAAACCATAAAAGCTAAAAAGCTGGCCGAAGAAGGAAGATGGACAGTTGATAGACTGTGGGAAGCATACGCTGCACAAAGAGAGAAAACACGGGCATTTGAAAGCGACCTAAGCCGGTATAAAAAATATGTCAAGGAACCTCTCGGCGACAAAGAACTTAAAAACCTTGTCCCTCTTGATATTGACCGGCTGCGAATCAAGCTCTTGAAAGTCAAATCTCCGCAGACAGTCAAGCACATACTTGGCATCATCAAACGGCTGCATCATTTTGCAATTAATAAAAATCTTGCTCCTGGGCTTAACTTCGCAATCCAAATGCCCCGTGTTGACAACCAGAAAACAGAAGATTTATCACCAGAGCAACTTTCTTCCCTTCTTAAAGCAATAGAACAATCAGAGCATAAAATTCCTGGGGCCATGATGAAAACGGCTCTCTATACCGGTATGAGGCGTGGGGAAATGTTCAAGTTGGAATGGAATGATATTGACTTTGAGCGTGGTTTTATATTCATTCGTGAACCCAAAGGTGGGGTAAGCCAGAAAATTCCTTTGAACGATGCAGCAAGGCAAATTTTCAGTACCCTCCCCCACTCAAGTAAGTTTGTTTTCCCTGGGCGTGGTGGCAGACAACGGACAACAGTTACCCGTGAAGTCAACTCTATCAAGAGCAAAGCAGGACTTCCAGAAGACTTTAGACCCCTTCATGGCCTAAGGCACTTTTACGCCTCTTTGCTTGCCAGTACCGGCCAGGTGGATATGTACACCCTACAGAAGCTATTAACGCATAAATCAGCAGCCATGACGCAACGATACGCACACTTGAGGGATGAAACCTTAAAACGTGCTTCCGATCTGGCCGGTGATATTATCAATCAGGCGATTAACGGAAAGGAAAAGGTTGTCAATATAGGGAAAAAATAGCCCCAATTTTCCAGGGATAGGGTAGCTCCCGAAAAGCCGGATTCTCGATCGGCTTGCCCTGGAAATATTCTTCGGGAGCGTTTACGGGAGGCGCATACAATGAAATCCCACCAAGAATTTTTATTTCCAAAACTCAACCAGGATTGCTTCAAGATACACTCAGTCAAAATGGTGAAGCACTTATGGAAATATCCAATAACCAAAATACGGCTTTATCATTATGATCGTGAACCCCGTCATGATAAAACTGGTGAGCTTATCAGTAACCTACCAATCTACAATGAAGTGGCGGAATACGCGCTTGTCTTTGTGTTTGCCAAAGTAGATGAAAAAGCAAAAGAAAAGTTTTCTGTTAAATTGAACCTCATCAATCTAAAGCTCAGAGAGAAACGAGAGTCTAGTAAGGACCTTATTTCTATTGGAGCGGGTAAAGAGTTAAGGCGTTGCTATGAACTTGATCCAGGACCCCACTATGCAAGGGAGTGGAACTTCTTTTCAATGGTTAAAGGTGGTGAAGAACCTATAGGAGTAAAAGGGACCGGTCTGGATATTTACTCAAAAGCCCCTAGCGACCATGATGCTTTTCTGAATAGTCTCAGGGTAGAGGTTGTAAACGATTCTGAGATCAAGATTCGGGAACTGGAGAAAGAGTATTTTCACTACCATTGTAAACATATGGGATTTCGGGATAAGATGACGAAAACTTGGCAACTTTTAATTGATACTTTGAGGCAAGATCCTCCTATTATATACCTGTATGACCAACCAGTATCAGATAAATATCTCGACGAGGGATATGACCATGAACGGGGGACCGTGAAAAGGTTAAACAAAAAGCATGATAAAGATTATGATAATAAAAGAAAAACCCTGAGCAGGTTAAACGAAAAACTTGCTGACTTTTTCCGAAATGAATTTCAGATAGACCTTCCCAAGGGCTATAAGCTGTATGATCGTTATCAACCGGGCAAATACTTTTTTAAATTCAAAAGGCCTGGCTTTCACAAAACGGAACGTTTTGACACTATGCGAAAAGACACTCTCCTTAAAGAGATAAACTCTTTAGCTTTTCAATATCTTAAAAACAAAGATGACTCTTCTATCCGCAGTGATTTATTCATAGCTTGCCAAGTTGCGCAAAGCAAAGGATGGATTACTCAAGAGGAGATGAAGGATAATTTGAAAATAGACCAATAGCGGACAACTCCAACCCACCAAAGCACACCTTCCTTTTTTTTTATTCTGATTAAATTCAAAGATATATCTCTACATGTCCATTTTTAAAGTGGACATGTCCACCTATGTTTATAGAGACCAACAACAAACATAAGGTGGACAAAAATGAAACAAGAAAAACTGTTAGATGAAAAAGGTGCGGCCAGGTTCCTCGGATTGAGTGTCTACACACTCAGAAACTGGAGACATCAATTACGACCGCCTAACTATGTCAAATTGGGAGGCAGGGCTGTCAGGTATCGCCTCGACGACTTGGAAGAGTTTATAGAAAAGTCTTGGGTGAGGCGAAGCTGATGAAAAACCAGAATTATTTGTCTTGTTCCAAGGAGGTAAAGAATAGCGGCCAAAGTGTGAAGACACATTGCACTCCTTATATTGACCGGGTACGCCTTGACGATGAACGAGAAATCCTTGCAGCAATCATGGGTGCTGATCGTAAAAAGGTTTTCCTGATTGTCAACGCCCTTTCTTCAGATGATTTTCAGCACTACCAACACAAGATTCTCTTCCTGGCAATTAAAAAAGTATCAGCCAACGAGCTGCCAACTTCGAAGCCAGTTTCACGATATTTGAAAAGAACTGGCGGTGACCCAAGGATTGTATGGAGTCTGTGTGACCATGTTTTTTCTCAACCATACCAGATTCCTCGGCTCATATCCAAAATCAAGGAGAACAGGTGATGCCCGGAGAGGTTAATGTCGTGAAATTACAACCTGTATCAGGCAAGGAAGACAATAATCTTGATTCAATCCTGGGGAAGTACAGAATGACAACAGATTACATCGATGGTTTACAGGATAGCAAATTCATTGTTCCAGGCCTAGTTATTGAAAATCATATTAACACTTGGATTGCGCCGTCAAGCGGTGGAAAAACAACCATTGCGTTGGCTTCATGCACTGGAATGGTCAATGCTGGATACAAAGTATTTTATGTGGATGCGGATAGTCCGCCAGATGAACATAAAAACATGCACCGAATGGCTGATGAAGGAGGTTTCAATGTGTTGCTTCCAGATGTAACTATCGGCTCATCAGTTGAACAGTTTATGAAGGACCTTGAAAAAGAAGCGAATAAAAAAACCAATTTTTCAAAACATGTATTTTTCTTCGATACCCTCAAAAAGTTTGCCAACCTGATGAACAAGGGGAACACGAAAGACTTCATGCGGCTGATGAGAAAATTAACCACCGGCGGCGCCACAAATGTACTACTCGGACATGCCAATAAATACAAGGACAGCGAGGGAAACCTTACTTTTGAAGGGGTTGGTGATGTCCGGAACGATACCGATAACATGATCTTTCTTTATCCACATAAAGCTGGCGCCTCACTCATAGTAACAACCTATCCGGACAAGCAGAGAGGTATATTTAAGCAGCGATCGTTTGAAATTACCATGGAACGAGAGGTCAATCACCTTCCTGAGGTCGTTGACACAAAAGCAAAGGTCTTGGAGGGTCTTGATAAAGTTAAACAGGGTCGGTTGCAGCACATCAAGGACTGCATTGAATTAGGCTTGAGTACCCGTGATGCCATTGCCAGTTACTGCAAGGATAATGGAATGGGATATAACACCACGGTCAACCTCCTCAAGGAATACAGTGATGAAAGCAACCCTTTGCGCTGTTTTGAGATAGAAAAGAACGGAAAAAAGAATATTTACCAACTATTTAACTGACTAAATAAATATTTACCCAAATCCGTGTGTACTAAATACTTAAATATATAAATAAGATAAATAGATCAAATAGATTAAATAGAAACCTAAATACAAGTACATGGAAGACAGAAATACAGCAAAATTAGGAAAACTGTGAGGCAACTATTTAACTATTTAACTATTTGCCCCCCACGGAATTTACTCCCCTTTCTCAGAAAAAAATAGGAAAACGTTTGGGAACAGGCAAAGAAGATAAAGGCTACTCATGCCAGGGATGCGCTACACGTTACCGGTTAGTATAATTTAGTAAAACCTTGAACTGGAATTAACCAATGCCTAAACCAAAAATCGATAGAGTCAAGTTGTCTCAACTGCTCAGCTCTGGCAAAAGTGGCCGAGAAATTGCTCAACACTTCGGGGTAAGTGATGGGGCCGTGAGCAAGGCTAAAAAAGAGCTGAATATCAACGTTGTAAAATCTGTTGCCCTGGAAGATGCGCACCGTGTGGTGAGCAAATCCCTTGATGCTATCGGTCAGTTACAAAAGATCAACACAAAAGCTAATGAACTGCTGGACGAGGTTGAACAAACCCCCGAATTAAGACTCCGCGCCATGGGGGAAATCAGAAACCAGTTACGCTTGCAGCTGGAAATATTTCAAACGCTTTATGATATGCGCACCGTGCAGGAATTTCAGAGTGAAGTGTTAAATGCCATCGCAGAAGAAGCTCCTGGTGTACGGGAGCGGATAGTCAGGCGGTTGAAGGAGAAAAAGGCTATGCGGTATTCGGTGCAACTCAGATAGGGTGACAGCATGAAAGAAGATTTATTTGACGGGCTTATCAAGTCCATGGAAAAGGAGTTCGGGCACACTACTGAGTATGCAACTTATGAGGAAAGGTTGAAACGTGTTATATTGAGCAAAAAAGCGAACCTGTCAGAAGAAGAGGAGGAGGAATTGAAACGCCTTAAAAGCCTACCCCTCTCTCCTGAGACGAAGGCATTTGCGAGAAAACTGAAGGAGTCTCTTTAGGGGCTTTACAGGAGAGAATTATATCATAATCATACCGTCTTCCTCAACGCGGGCCAAGAAACTTTTCACTGGGGCTCAGAGCCTCTTGAGATCAGCTATTCACAGGGGAGATAGTATTTCTATTTACTTGCCCTCAAAAATTTGATTGTGCCCTTTTACATTCGGCGATTTTTTTGCGGCCAGTCTCTTCATCAACTTGTTGCAATAGAGAACGAAGCGAGACCACTTCTGATTGTGCTTGTACTTGTCTGTTATGCAAATTTTGTCTAAAAAGATAGACATGTCCAATTTTCCAGACAAAAGCAATAAGTATCCTGTTTTCAGCAAATTAAACCATTTTTCAGGGTCGACATGTCTGAAATAGTATACACAAATGCCGACTATTTAATCATGTTGAGTATAGGCAGCACAACTCATTATAAATAAATTGTTTTTTATTTCAGATTGTTACACCCCTTGAATATAGAATGGCATGTTGGTTGCTTATAGCTTTAGCATCATCTGTGCCAACTGTGAAAGTTCTGTCAGGTTATATGTCCCTAGAACGGGAAGCACTCAGTCTTTACTTTCAAAGCATTGACACACTTTGTGCGGGTAGATACTGAAGGTGTTGCAATTACTTGCCAGCTCACTGTTCATTGATACAAAACTGTTGACATGGTTGATTGTTAATATTTGAATGGTGAACAATATTATATCATCATAATCTGTTGATCCGACAGATTATTCTATACTGCTGACTTTTCTTCTGGAGGGGAGAGAATATGTCTAGGTGTAAAGCCATACCATTACCATCCAATCATCTTCCTGTTTTTTCTATATTTTCTTGTGTCATTGATTCCTGTTTTGTTTTAGGTCCGACAAGCCCCATAACCACCATGTCATACCCTGATAATACAAATATCTGTAATAGTGAAATGGAGAGAATAATAATCCGGTTTCCCGTGGAAAATTCAAACTGAAACGACAACGGTAATAGCAAGAGGTGAAATGAAAATGATCAAGAAGTTAACAGCAAAATGCATTATCGGCTGCAGCTTGATTCTATTAAGTATCGGTACTTTTCATTTAACCACCGCCTTTGCTGAATCATGTGAGGTAGGAAATGAAGATATTGGAGACTGGAACCCTATTTGTGCCGGAACTGGATGTGGTTGTGGTCAAGACTGGGGGGGGGCACAGGTAACTATAAATGAAGTTATACTTTCAACTTCTAACAATACAACAGTTGAAGCCTTAAAAGACAATATGAAAATAGTTGAATTGTTAGGTTGTCGAAATTGGTATGACGCAACTTCTTGTGGTACCCCCGGACAAGATGGTGGTTCATGCTGTGCATATTACATGGCCAACAGACCTGATAACCCTACATGGCCTCCATGTGTTGATGAGGGAGCAGATTTTATGAATGAACAGAGTGGAACTGTTTGTAACCCTTCTGTTTGTGCAGCTTCTACGGGTGGTTGTGTTACCTGTGATTCTGAAGGTGGCGTGCATCAACGATCAGGAATTTATGCCTGGGATGACCCTCATATAAAAGTACTAACAAACAGAACACTTTTTCAATGGGTCTGTGATTCTTGTAGAAACCCCACAGACCATTACCAGAACAAGCTCGCTGAATGTGGCTCAGCACAAAACATACTCAACTGGGACAATGAGACCTGCACAGGTGAGTGCAAACCGCCCTGTGATGATGAATTAAATGCCAAGGCTGTTGAGTGTAAAGGAAAGGATAACATAGATATCATCAACTGGAATTATGATACCTGTGAAGGTGATTGTCTTACCGAAGAAAATTACGGCCCCCCTGGCGATCCAAACTGTTGAAGTCAAAAAATAAAGTCAATAAACAGCGAAGAAATATACAGGGAAGGGAGAACACAATGAGAAAACAGCACATCATGGCCACTTTGGTATCATTCACGCTTACTGCTCATGGTCTCCTCCTTAAGTCATCTTCTTATAACTCAGGAGTGTCTAGTAAACAGGGGGCGATTCAAATCTTGAAAAAAGCAAAAAGAATAAATATCTGTTTAACTGCCTTATTCACCTTAGGGATTTCCGCATTTATGCCAAACAGCATATTTGCATCCTCCTGCGAAACAGATGGTCCTGATGGGACGTGGGTGGAAATCACTCAAGATGTGCCGGAGGGGGAGTGTTTGGATACATCTTACGTGCGAAGATATAGTTCAGTTCCCAATCATGCTTGGTATTATCTCGAAGGGAGAAGTAGTCAGCATAAGATACTTATCCCCTCAGGAGATGGACTTTTATGCCTTATAGGGAGTCCAAAAACATGCAATTGTTCTGATTACACAGGGGACGCTATTTCGCGAGATGCGTACAGGGACTGCTGGGAGGTAACCGAGAGATGCAACGGTAACTCATGCAATTCACCACCATGTACAAGTTGCTGGTCAGTCGGTTGCTGGTGGATAATCAATGACAATGGTAGCCATCGCAGAAGAGTTTATGAGTGGATTTGTGACGATTGCTCGGAAGAATATAATAACAAGCTCACTGAATGTGGTGGAGCAGGAGTACTCAACTGGGACAATGAAACCTGCACAGGAGAGTGTAAACCACCCTGTTATTATGAGTTAATCGCCAAGGCTGAAGAATGTAAAGGAAAGGACAACATAAATATCATCAACTGGAATTATGATACCTGTGAAGGTGATTGTCTTACCGAAGAAAACTTTGGCCCCCCTGGCGATCCAAACTGTTGAAGACAGAGCAAATTAAGAGCGAAGAAATATCAAAAGGAGAAGAAGTATTATGAAAATAAACAGCACAGCCCCTTTTCTATGCATGGTAACTCTATTCTTTTCTTCATTGTTACCTGCCAACTCTTCTGCTGCATCATGTGAAGGAACTGTGTATGTAGGCTGGACAGCACCACCACCTTATCCACCTCCAGCGATTTGTTCTGAGGTTGCTATTATGGAGAATTGTTCTCCTAACATGGGAAATGGGAGATGGACAAATGAGGGAGAAGATTGGTTTCGTTTAACTCTCTATCCTGCTTGGTGTTTTCGGGGTAGCTGGACTGGTGGTGGTGGATTTTCGGGGCTTCTTGCCTGTGGCGACAGTGTTCCTCATTTTTACGAACCCGATGAATTGAATGATAGCGCATGCGCAGACACACCATGTGAAAACGAGTTAATAGAATGGGCCAACCTGTGTGGAGGCTCTGAATATGTAGTTGATTGGGATTGGCCGACTTGTTCTGGCAATTGCGATGAATGCCCAGACGATCCTGACAAGATTGCCCCTGGCATTTGTGGCTGCGGTGTACCGGATACAGATTCCGATGGCGGCGGCACACCTGATTGCATCGATGGATGTCCAGACGACCCAAGCACAACTGATCCTGCCGAATGCTTTTCTCAAGAAAAAAACTTAGGGCCTGGCGATCCAAACTGTTGAAGACAAAAGATAAAGCAAATGAAGAGCGAAGAAATATAAAGAGAAGGGAGAACACAATGAGAAAACAGCACATAATCGCCACCCTGGTATCAATCACGCTTCTGATCTTGTCAGCCGGTAACCTGCTTGCCTCGTCCCAGCCCTATATCTCCGGGCATGACATCAACTTCGGCACCGGCAACAAGTACCATGTGGAGACCGACCTCAACCTCCCCGGTCCAGGTCTGCCACTGGTCTTTAAGAGGACCTATAACAGCCAGAGCACGGCAACAGGTATACTGGGCTATGGCTGGACAACTTCCATAGGTGAATATCTTGATTTAAACTCTTTGCCAGAGAAAATAGTTCTTATCCAGTCTGGTGGCCGCCATGTACACTTCCTTTCTGACGGTTCCGGCGCATGGATCAATGAGTCGGGCAAGGTCCGTACCATCACCACAATTACAGACGGCTATCAGCTCACTGAACCAAGCGGTTCTGTTCTTCTCTTCAACTCATCCGGCAATATCACTGAAAAACGTGATAAAAATAACAACAGTCTTGTCTACGCATATACCGGAACCCAGCTTACCAGCATCACGGACAACTTTGGCCGCAGCATGACGTTAAACTATAACGCCAACGGATTCCTTGAAACCCTTGTTTCACCAATCGGCACCTTTACCTACGAGTATGATCCCGATCCCGACAACAACAATCTTATTACACTCACAAAGCCGGACTCCACTACCCGTATTTATCATTATGAAGATACCAACGATGACCATAATCTGACCGGGATCACCGATGAAGCAGACATCCGTCTGTTCACGGTTGGGTATGATACCAGTGACAGGGCTGAAACATCCTCCCTGGCTGGCGGGACCGACCCGGTAAGGATAGATTACCTTGCAGACTTGCAGCGTACTATCACCAAAACAGGTGACCCTGCGACAACAGACGATGACATCGTTACAAATTATCAGCTTGTTGTTCAAAACGGAGTTGTCCGTGTTCAGTCTTTTGATGGCCCGGGCTGTTCATCGTGTGGCTCTGGAACGGATTCAGCGTATGAGTATAATGACCCCAGGCACAATATCACCCAGGTAACGGACGCCAATGGAAACATTACGACAACCAGCTATGAGTATGACCCGACCACAGGCAGCCTCACAAAAAAGACGCAAATCGAAGCTCCAGGCCTGGCAGAGGAAAGAACCACCGTCTGGGACTACGATCCGGCTACTGGTCGAGTAACACAAATCACCAGGGCATCTGTCGCTAATCCCGGCCAGGATGCCATCACCACCATCACCTATGTGAGCGACGCAAATGGTGAAACCATTACCACAACCGAAACAGGATACGAAAAGGATTCCGACAATATCATCAATCCCATTACCAGGTCTACAGTCAGGGTTGAGGATACGATTGGGCGGGTTTTATCCATCGATGGTCCCAGAACAGATGTAACTGATGTCACGACGTTTACCTATTACCCCAACACACCAGACCAATACTGGAACAGAGGTCACCTTGAAACCGTCACAAACGCTCTTGGCCATATCACCACGTACAGCAACTACAATGCATTCGGCCAAGCAATGCGGATCACACCTCCAGATGGGCCAGTTATTATACTGCAATATCATCATTCCACCGGCAGGCTCGCGTTTAAACAACAGGGAGTCATTACTACACTCTATGATTATTACCCCAATGGCAGACTGCAAAGAATTAATTCGTCTCAAAACATCATTTCCTATACCTACACCGACAGTGGTAAGCCCAAAACCATCTCTGATGGCATGGGCAACAAGATTACCTATATCTACGACCCCTATGAGATCAGTGGCAAGCCAGAAAGGATGGAAATCCATGACCCGGACAACCAGTTGCAGCATTTTGTCGAATACGCCTACGAGGACACCGGCAACCTGGACAAAACCACCCAGGCAGACGGTTCTATTGAACTGCTTGATTATGATGCGGTTGGTCAACTGAAATTCAAGACCAATCCACTCGGTATAGTAACCAAATATAATTACGATGCTCTCAACCGGCAGAAAGAGATGATTGAGAATCAATATGATGTAGTTCCCGATCCAGCAAACGGCACGGAAAATACAACCACTCTCTATACATATGATAGTAACGATAACCTGAAAACCGTTACCGATGCAGAAGATAAAGTCACAACCTATACGTATGATGATTTTGGACGTAAAACCTCACGCATGGCTCCCGATACAGGGCTGACCACCTATCAGTATGACTTGGCAGGCAACCTGCTTTCCTCGACCGACTCCAATGGCATAACCACTACATATCAGTATGATGAACTGGGAAGGTTGACGGATATCATGTTTCCGGATTCCACCCAGAACATTGCATACCGTTTTGATGAAAACGGTTTTATCGGCCAGCTCACGACAATGGTGGACAGCACGGGTAGCACTATCTATCAGTATGACCTTTACAGTCGGCTGTACCAGGAAACCAGGACTCAGGACGGCCTGAGTTTTACAACTGAATATCATTATGGAAGCAATGGAGCTCCTGGTCGTATCAGATACCCTGGCGAAAATTCACCGTATAGGGAGGAAATTAACTATACATATGAACACAACCGTATTTCGCGGGTAAAAGCAAAAGACGGCACTCTGGTACAGAATATCGTCTACAAACCCTTGGGCCAGATAGAGAGCATGGAGCATGTTCTGCGGGGGCATGATTCTCTGTATGTAACCAACAGTTACAATTTACTGTACAGGCTCAGCAATACGACAATAGATAATGACGGCCATGAAATCATCTACGACAGGGCTTATGATTACTATGATACCGGTCATGTGCAGTCCATAACGGATAACATTGATCCTACCGCCTCGCAGAGCTTCACTTACGATGATCTCGGCAGACTGGAAATGGCCCAGGGCATATACGGCAATTACAACTGGCAGTACGACAACACCGGCAACCGCCTCGGCCAGGATTTGAACGGTGCGAGTACCGGCTACAGTTATGAAACCGGCACCAGCAGGCTGGACGAGGTAACCGCAGCAAACGTCACCGATTACACGCTTGATAATGTCGGCAACATGCTGGCCAAGGGCGATACCACTTTCACCTGGAGCCAGGACAACAGGCTGCTCGAAGCTGTTGACAGCTCCGGCACGCTGGGTGAATATGGATATGATGGCCGTGGCCGCCGCACCAAGCGCACTGTGGCTGGAGATACCATCCATTACATTTACGACCAGTACGGCAACCTGATCCAGGAGGCCGACAGCCAGGGCAACAAGCTGCGCGAGTACGTATACCTTGACAACAAAAGGGTGGCCATGCTCATTCCTGGTAGTCGTCGTCCAGATATTTATCATTATGTCTCCGATCACCTGAACACGGCGCAAATGGTTGTTGATGTAAATGGTGCGGTAGTCTGGCAGGGAAACTTCAGGCCGTTTGGTGAGGTTGATATTGTTGAGAATGAGCTGGAAAACAACTTCAGGTTTCCCGGCCAGTACTTTGATGCGGAGACTGGGCTGCACTACAACTGGAACAGGTACTATGACCCTGCAACTGGTAGGTACATAACTGCCGATCCTATAGGGCTTGAAGGGGGGATGAACCTGTATGCGTATGTTGGGGGGAATCCGGCGAATGCGGTTGATTTTGCGGGGTTGGCAATTACTGGTACCCTTGTTGGCACAAAGATTCTACCCCATGAATTAAACATAAATGTACTTGATTGGGGGTTTGAATTTGACTACCCTATCGAAAAAGATAAGATGCCAGGACTAGGGCCACGAGTTGCTTGGTTCGACATGTTAGTTGGTGGGAAGGTACGATTTTTGATATATTGTCAAGAAACAGAGTGTAACCAGACAACAAAAGATGGGTACATTGAAACATCAGTTACTGTTCCAACTATAGTTCCTTATACTCACCATCAGGAAGTGCCGCTCGTTAGCTGGATGTATACAGTACCATACAATTTAGCAAGGGTTGCGGCAGCAGTAGAGCCAATATTAAGTGCAATCGCAAAAGCAAATGGGATTAACATTCCTTTGCTTTGTAGAATGAATAAGAACTGGAGCCCTCAAATGCCATTCTCATGGTCAAATGAATTACCTTTATCACCCTGAATGATATGTTAGATTTTTTTACAAAGAAAAGAAGTCTTGCAGAAGCTTTTTGGATTGTTGGCCCTGCCTCATTCCTCATAATAATGTTAGCAGGCCACTTGTTGAATTTTTTTCTGCAAGGGGCTGAGGTTAGCGACCAGATTCAGATTGTTTCAAGGTGTGTTGCCTTGGCTATCGCAACAGCTGTGGCATGTTCTGTTATTTGGATAAGTTCAAGTAATACAAAATATCATTTTCTGACGTACTTGGTAAAATTTCTGGTAATAGTTCAAATAGGTTTTGTGCTATATGCTATTGTTTTTACCGTAAAAGCAATGTAATCCCGACCCACCAACCCCAAACTACAAGGCGGCTGATACTCTTACTCAGCCGCCTTTTTTGTTTTTATCGGCAGAATTATTATTAACAGGATGCCTTAGTAATCTTGTAATAATAATGTGCTGAGACTTGTCATTGAGCGGTAATTTGCATATCATCAAAAGAAATGTTGTATGTTGAAAAATAGAAATAGGGAGAGAGCTTATGTCTAGTTGGGTTGAAGCAACGAAGGGCTATCAAAAAGATGATTTTGAAAAGGTGTGCGATTATTGTGGTGCAAAATTTCGTGTGCAGGTTCCTGGTCAAAAAGGACATGAAGAATCAGAAGAATACTACTGTCCAGAGTGCAATAAAGAGTATAGATGTCGAGCTTCAAACTCGCCAACTGTTTCTTTAATTTCTAAACGTACAGATGGGCGTACAGGTGGGTATCAAGAATAAATACCCCCAACCAAAACTCCGCAATCAAGGCGACCGAGCACTATCAGTCGCCTTATTTTGCTTATAGAGGTAGGGTTTTAATGTGATACCTGGTGTAGGTTCTTTGTAGATTGTAAAATAATGAGACAGGGGTTCGACTCCTAACGCTGTCATGCTAAGAACTCATATGAGGCGAAGAAGAAATAAGGAATGATAAATATGAATGAAATAATTGTTTCATGGGGACCCATAGTCAAGGAATATTTAGCACCCTTTTTGAACACAATTTTGTTAGTGATTCTATTCATTTATCAACGCAACAAGAATAAAATACTAGTCGACCGGTTAAACTCACAGGAATGTATACTCAAGGACACAAATGAACTTGTGAACAAGCAATCTCAACTTATTGAAAACCACCATAAGATTTCAGATTCTGCAATGAGATATGCGGAATCATTTGACCCAGACAAACTAAAAAAAGTAATTGAGCAAGAAATTAAAACCAAATATGAGAATGAAATAAAAAATATTGAGAGAAACTATTCTGGTGAAATTTCTGACCTAGAGGAAAAGAACAAAAAATTAAAAGAACTTATGCAGAGACAGGTAAAGGATGCGTTAGATTTGTCCGATAAATATCATGAAGAGTATATGCACGCTTATTTAGGGTCTCACATTGAAGCATTTGCCAGAGCAGTTGATATTGATATTGAGGCAAGGAATGAAATATTGTCGAAAATGCCTGAATGGATGTTTGATGCATATAAAAACGCGTATGATGTAATAGATTCTAAGGGTATGGAAATATCCAAGAGAAATGTCCCCCAAAAAGGCGACTGAGCACAATCGGTCGCCTTTTAATACGTTCAGCTAGGACGATGATGAGTGAGAGTGTAAAGGTTGTTAAAGGTGTTTGAGGATTGCCAAGAAACAGGAATGAGGAAAGAATGAAAACACGTTTACAAGTTAGCCTGTTGCCCTACCTTATTATGGGATTTATTCTGGTTTGCTCTATGCTTGGTACTTTCAAACAAGTTTATGCTGAATATCCAGGTGATTGTACACAGATAACAACTTCCTGTGGAGATAATGTTACATGGTTTGAGCATGTATCACATTATGCCGAACTCACTATCCCCGATTTACCCCCATCCTGGGATGGTTCCTCCTGGCAATGGTCATATTCAACCCTCTATTATGAAGAGTCTTGTTATAGCCCATCATGGTCTTGTTCATTTCAGATGAATTATTATGAGGATGGAGAGTGGCACAGTGCTGGCTATACAAGCCTTAATTCTGGTGTTTGTTACATGGATGCAACTACAGCAGGATATCCCACATTATCTGAATTACCTGAAGGGTGCCCCGAATGCGACCAAAACTGTAAAAACCAAAACTCAGGACCACCCGATAATTGTTCCGCAGGTCAATAGGGGTGATAGGTATACAGAGCAAAATAATAAATAATAAAAAGGGGACAGACTGAACCTCCCCCAGTTTGACGGACACTTTTAATCAGAGGTATTTGAACAACAACATCCCCAGGCGGTTGAACTTTCCCTCAGCCCTCTGAGTGAAAAAATATAAATGTAACAAAATGTTACCAGATGAAAGATAAATATATAATGGATCGACTTATACAAAAGAAAATTTTGGTACTGGCCCTGTCATTTTTTATAATTCCGTTTGAAGTATATGCTATAACACCAGCTGAGGCCGAATGTGCAATAATAACCAATCCTGAGTCTGGATTATCAGCTTATCAAGTACATGATTTCACTCAACCGGGTGCAACTTACAATTATGTTGATTCAGTTCATAATATACCCGGTCAAGATTGGTGGTTATTAATGCAAGTTCGCCAACGTGAAACACCTTTGTCAATTTATCTAGATGTGTTCTTTTATCTTGATGCCTACGATCTAGAAACAGATACATGGGAAAGAGTAGATATTGCAGGGGGTGATGTTTATACAGATAATACAATATCTGGTGTCCAATGGAATACTTCATTTGCAGACTTAGAAGGAACTAACTGTGATACGTGGGCTCCTGATCCCTGCACAGACCCAGAAAATGACGGAACATGTGAAGAAGATATAGTGAAAAACTTAGGAGGAGGATGTTAAATCCCCCTTACACCCACAGGCGGTTGAACTTTCCCTCAACCACCTTTTTTGTGTAATCTCACCCCGGACAATACTTTGACAATTGGCAATCTCAAACTTTTCAAGAAATTGTCAAGTTAATATATATCTTCACCTCAAATTTACTTGATTTAACATTCTCTTTTGATAGCTTGTGTTCGTGGGCATCAGCATGATGTGTGTCTGGTTTCCTGTTGGTATTTTCAATGAAAAACACTTTTTGACCTTCAGGTTATTTTCCCATATCCTAATTCCTAGACTCCTTGTTCGGGCATCACCTGTTCCCGTCTAATGTAATCATGCAACAGGTCGTGGAGTCATACGGTTGGCAATAGGGTTAGCCGTATGACTTCCTGTTAATCCGCATCCTTAACTCCAACATGGTGCATCTGTATTGCGTTGAGGGAAAAAGGAGACCTGTCAGAAGAAGAGGAGGAGGAATTGAAACGCCTTGAAAGCCTACCCCTCTCTCCTGAGACGAAGGCATTTGCGAGAAAACTGAAGGAGTCTCTTTAGGGGCTTTACAGGAGAGAATTATATATGAAACATACCGTCTTCCTCAACGCGGGAACAAAAACAATCAAGGGTGTTTTTCGTATACGAGGAAATTGCAGCTAGTTACGATGTATTTCAGCCTGGCGCTTCACTGGAAAAATTGATATTGCTAGTGGTTCTCCACACTATTTGTGGTAATGCTAGAGTTACGATATAATGGAAATATGGTGACTAAGGGTTTTATATTTGTTGATCTTTCTGCGTTTACGTTGGGTGCGGCATAACAATCCTAGACACAGGGAATGTAAATTGTTATTTTTAATATATTACGTAATGATTTTAAGTTTTGAGGATTCGTCACCAAAATGGCCACTGCGGAACAGATTAAATCCTTGATTCGTTCACATATCAGTGATGATGATGAACGCTTTTACACACTCGCCCTGCAGCTTGCGGCACATGAGGCTAAGCAGGGGCACGGTGCGCTTGCACACGATATCCGTGAGATCGTCAACAAGTCACGGCGTGCGCGGGGGGGCAATAAACTTCTCAAACTCCCTCAAGATCTTTCCGGGATGGTACTGTCCGAAAAATCAGACATACCATTCTCGGCTTTGGTTCTTCCTGACATTCTTAAAAACCGTATTCAAAGAATCATCCACGAGTACAGACAGCAGACCAAGTTGAAAAAACACGGGCTTTCTAATCGTCGGAAGGTTCTTCTGTCTGGGCCGCCAGGGACTGGCAAGACTATGACGGCACGTGTTTTGGCCCACGAGCTTCGCCTCCCTCTGCATACCATTCAGGTCGACAAACTGGTCACAAAGTTCATGGGTGAAACCAGTGCGAAACTCCGCCAGATATTTAACCTCATCAGCCAAGTGCAGGGCGTGTACCTTTTTGATGAGTTTGATGCTATTGGCGGCGATCGATCCCTTGACAATGACGTGGGTGAGATGCGCCGGGTTCTGAATGCACTTCTTCAATTCATTGAGCAGGACGTTTCTGATAGTATGATAATCGGAGCAACCAACAATCCTGCATTGCTTGACCGCGCTTTATTCAGGCGCTTTGACGATGTGCTTCACTACAAAGTACCAGATGAAGATGGGTGCCGTAATTTGATAGAGAACGTCCTAGCATCTTTCAAAGGTGATCTTGCGTGGAAACGTATTTTGGAGGAGAGCGTCGGGCTCAGCCATGCAGAAATTGACCACGCCTGTCGGGACGCGATTAAAGATACTATCCTTAAAGATCATAATAAGGTGCAAACAGAAACCCTTGTCCGTGTACTGAGTGAGCGAAAGCAAACCCACCAGCGAATGTAATTCATGCCAGCCGAGCATTTCCCACACCTTTTCCTCCCCGGACCATCAGAGACACGAAGTGATTATAGCAATCCCCGGCGTGGTGGAAATGGACCTCGAATTCGGGCTCAGGACCGCCCAACTCATGCAAACCACATCAGGCAATCCTTGGAAAATGCATGGCATGCTGCCATCGATAGGCAAGCTGTTGCCCATTCCGATCGCCGTGGTGTCTACCTAGAATTTATTAGTGAACCAGGTTTCGATCTCGCGTTGAAAAGTCTTGAATCTAGGCAAGCACAAATTAAACTTTTAAATATCAAGCAGGAAGGGCCTGAGGGGGAGGAGCGTACAAGAGCTACTGTGTTTGTTCCCCATGACAAGAGCTATTATTTCCTGAGAAAAGTAGTCGAGTACGCTGAAAAGGACAATCCCCCGAAAACGGATGGGAGCACTACACCCAAAAACGCTACTCTTGTTGAAAGTATCGGGGATGTGAGAGCCGCTATACTCGAATCTTCTTTCTGGCAGGATTCACCTAATCGCATTCCAGGAGAAGAACCAGACGGGATTGAAGTTTGGTTGAGCAGCGAAGATACTGGGGATATTGAGTCTTTCGTTAGGTTGTGCCAAGAAATGAATATCCATGTTGATCATGGGTGGCTCTCATTTCCTGAGCGCACCGTTCTTTTGATTTGCGCAAATCGTAATCAACTGGAAGAACTAATTGAGAGATCTGATAATATTGCTGAATTTCGAGCTGGTCGGGAAGTGGCGACCTTTTTCATTGAGGAGGAAAATAAAGATCAGATTGATCGGGTTGAAGATCTCCTTGATCGCTCTGATTTCCAGGGAGATGGGCAGATAGCGGTGTTGGTGCTTGACCATGGTGTGAACAACGGCCACCGATTACTTGAACCATTGTTGCAAGACGATGATTGCCATGCAGTGGACTCTGTGTGGGGCACTCAGGATGACCACGGTCACGGAACTCTGATGGCAGGTACTGTAGCATATGGTGATCTACTCAGTATAGTAGAAGGTACCGAGCCCACCATTGTAAATCATGTAGTTGAATCGACAAAAATCTTACCTCCACCCCCAGAAGTTAATCCTAAACGTCTGTGGGC
>CAMYOP010000002.1 GCA_947260045.1 uncultured Desulfobulbaceae bacterium | reverse complement strand
TCAAGATAAGCCTATTTATTATGTCAAAGAAAAGTTTAACCTGAGTTGAACCCCTGTGACTGCAAGTTCTGGAAATGTGGGTGTGGTCATTGTCGCCCACAATTCTCAGGAAGTACTCCCGAAATGTGTCAAGTCTCTATTCAGCCAGGACGAAGCTGTTTCTAAAATAATAATAGTAGACTCAGGCTCGTCTGATCAGTCATATCTAAAAGCATTTGATAATAATCCCTTAGTAAAGGTTATCTATAAAAAAAATATCGGTTTTGCTGCTGCTAATAACCTTGGTGCAGCAATTCTGATTCCATTTTGTGAAGTTATACTATTTCTCAATCCCGACGTAATTCTAGAAAATATTTTTATTTCCACAGCTCATTCTCTTGCCAGACAAAACCCAGGTGTTGGCATCCTTACGGGAAAGATGCTGAGGTTTGATCTGCCAGAAAACAAAGTAACTACCACGCTAGATTCAACAGGTATATTTAGAAAATGGTATGGCAGGTGGTGTGACAGGGGACAGGGGGAAGAAGATAATGGTCAATATGAAAAAGCTCAATTTATTCCTGCTATCTGCGGGGCACTCATGTTTTGTAACTGTCATCATCTAGAGAAGACAGGGGGCCAGGCTAAAGAAATATTTGATCCTGAATTTTTTATGTACAAGGAAGATATCGATCTTTCTTTACGCATCAGAAAAAGAGGAGCTAAACTTCTTTATTCCCCTGATCTTCTTGCTCATCATTGTCGGGGATGGCAAAAACAGAGAAAAAAAGTTCCGTATACTTTTCGTTTGATGTCAGCGCGAAATGAAATGCTTCTGTATAATAAGCATCCTTCTCCCTACTATGCCTGGGCCCTTTTTAAATATGTACTTGTCAGATTTTTTAAATTGTAATTATGCCTGAGACAATTCTAAAAGCAGAGAAACAATCCCAGGCAACAGTTTCTCTTATCATTCCCACCTATAATGGTGCGAAGACGCTTGGAGATCTTTTGACAATGCTTGGCCAGCAGTCCCTGCAACCCCATGAGATTATTATCATTGATTCCAGCTCCAAAGATGGCACCCGGGATATTGCCAGCAAGTTCGGTGTACGTGTTGAGCTGATTGAGGAGCAGGACTTTGAACATGGTAAAACACGGACAGCAGCAGGTAAAATGGCAAGAGGTGATATCTTGGTCTACATGACTCAAGATGCCATACCTGCAGACAAAAAAGCACTTGAACGACTCATTCGTCCCCTGCAAGAGGATGATCAGGTTGCTGCCTCGTATGGTCGGCAGTTGCCAAGCCTGGATGCTAATATTTTCAGCGAGCATTTACGTTTATTCAACTATCCGCCAGAGTCTCATAAGCGTTGCTTTGAAGATCGACAAACGTACGGCTTCAAAACAATCTTTATTTCGAATTCATTTGCTGCCTATAAAAAGAGCATACTTGCAGAAAATGATTATTTCCCCGATAAGTTGATTTTTGGGGAGGATACCTGTACTGTGGCCAAATTAATGGAGAATGACTATTGTGTTGCCTATGTCAGTGATGCCTGTGTGTATCATTCCCATAATTATTCGGTATGGCAGGATTTCAGGCGTTATTTTGATATAGGCGTTTTTCATGTCACACAGCCGCAAATGCTGGAGAGATTTGGTAAACCTACAGGTGCTGGCAAGAAATTTGTTTTGTCGGAGTTAACCTTGCTTCGAAAAAGGAAAAAATTTTATTTGATACCAGAGAGTTTTATGCGGAATATTGCAAAGTTTACTGCATATAATCTCGGTAGAAAATACAAACTATTACCCTCAGGCGTTGCCGTATTTTGCAGTATGCAACGAAACTGGTGGGCAAAAATATAACACAATCCAATCATGTCTCCTATCCTTTCTTGGAATATGCGGGAACGCAGTTCCTTCATTTATAGAATTCTTCATATTATTGACTGTTCACTTGTCTGTGTCTTTCTGTGGCTCCTGGTCACCTGTTACAGGGTTCCATGGAATCCCTATTATACCTACCTTGAGATAGTTGTTTTTATAATATCCTTTATCAGTTTTCAGTATTTTCAAATGTACCGTTCCTGGCGAGGCTGGAAGTTTTATCGTGAATTTCTCGTTATTACTAAAGCCTGGGGATCTGTTGTTGGCGTTTTGTTGTTTTATTTCTTTATTTTTAAAATCTCTGAGGCATATTCTCGGGTCGTTTTTATGATATGGTCTGCGACCATGCCATTTGTCATCTTCTTTTCCCATCTCATTGTTCGGAAATTTTTACGTCATTTTCGAGCGCAAGGTAAAAATAAACGGCATGCAATTATTGCTGGTGCTGGTGATCTTGGTCATCGAATGACCAAACAAGTCGAAGAGATTCCATGGGCAGGTATCGAAGTTATCGGTTATTTTGACGATAAGGTTGAAATCGATGAACGACTGGAATCAATCGATAAACCACTCCTTGGGAAAATAGATGACATTAAAGAATACCTGCAGAAAAATGATATTGATTATGTGTATATAGCTCTTCCAATGAGGGCTGAACGTAAAATTTTTAAGATTCTTGAGGAATGCAGAGATCTTGGTGCGCAAATATTTCTGATTCCAGACCTGTATATTTTTGGGCTGCATCACGCTGAAATTCAATCTTTTGGTGATATGCTTATATTGAATTTTAATCCTGTCACCAGCTGGAAAAGAGCATTTGATGTAATTTTCTCAAGTGTTGTATTGTTGATATCCTCTCCCTTGTTTCTCATTATTGCTCTTGTTATCAAATTAGACAGTTCTGGGCCTGTTTTTTATAGGCATCGCCGAATAACAGAAAGAGGAAGAGAATTTGGCTGTTTGAAATTCAGGACAATGGTTGAAGATGCTGATGAGAAGCTTGAAGAGCTTTTACAGACAAATGAAACACTAAAGCAGGAATGGACCAGTCATTATAAATTAAAGATTGACCCAAGGGTTACCAGAGTAGGGCTTTTTCTTCGCAAAACAAGTCTTGATGAGTTTCCACAATTCTATAATGTGTTAAAGGGAGAGATGAGTGTTGTCGGCGCTCGACCAATTGTTGGCAGAGAACTGGAAGAATATTATAAGGGAGACGGTGAAACAAGCGCTGGCCGGTACTGCTCAATGAAACCTGGGATCACTGGCCCCTGGCAGGTCAAGAAACGAAATGATATGGAGAATTATCAGGAGCGGGTCGAGTTGGATGACTGGTATGTCCTGAATCACTCTCTCTGGAATGATATAAAAATTATTGTCAAGACAGTATATTGTATGATTAGTGGCAAGGGCGCTTACTGATTCCTCACCACTATTCAGATTTGCTCGTACTACTTACTCTTTTTCCGATGCGTTCATAAGTGCCCCAACGATGTCTGCAGGAGCATTATTCAGTTCTTCCGAGACGGTAACAACCGCTTCCTCGTTTCGCTCAGCCCGGCGAATGGCTTTTGAGTCAGGAAAATAGCCAATAGGCTCTATAGCCAGGCTATCCAAAAGAAACTGTTTGTCTTCGTCATCCTTGACTAAATTGCCAACAAAAAAGATGTTTGGAATCTGTACTTCATTTGCCAGTTTGAGTATTTTTTCGGCCGTTCTAATGCTTGAGCGTGAAGGATTTACCACGATCAGAAGATGATCAACCCCGGCAATAGTCCCTCTGCCTAAATGCTCCACACCTGCTTCCATATCCAACAGCACAACCTGGTTGGCTTTAAGCAACATTTTTTTTAGCATTTTCCGAAGAACATGGTTTTCTGGACAGGCACAGCCACCATCAGCTGTCTGGATGGCACCTAGTACCATTAGCTTATACAGGTCATGCTCAATCATGTAATCTTTTAAGAGATCATCGACCTGTGGGTTTAATTGATAAAACGGAGAACCCGGAGTTTTACCGGAACGTTCTGCCAGCATTTTTTTCATATCGGCGATGGGTGTCAGGCCTCTGCTGTCTTCAATGCCAAGTGTTTGCGCCATGTGTGGGCTTGGATCAGCATCAATTACAAGCACCTCTTTGCCCTGGTTTTTAAATTCTCTGGCCAGAAGTGCCATAATTGTAGTTTTGCCGACGCCGCCTTTTCCACTGATTGCTATTTTCACGATAGGTGTTCCTGATTTTGTTGCCTTCTAGGATAAAATGGTTACAATTAAAAATGTAAATCTGAATATATAATAAATCAAATTATAATGGAGAATACTTCGATGCAAACGCAATACGATACCAGGGCAATTACGATTGCACAAGCGAGACAGGAGGCTTCCACTGTTTTTCTTGCCAAGGTTTTCAACTGGATGGCAATTGGCCTGGGGCTGACTGGAGCTGTTGCCTATTTAACTGCCAATACTGGCCTGGCTAACTCTATTGTCGGTACGCCCCTATTTTTTATACTGATTATTGCGGAGCTGGGAATGGTATTTTACCTCTCGGCCAGAATCGAAAAAATGCAGGCTAGTACAGCAACTGGTCTTTTTGTTGCCTATTCAGTTCTCAATGGTTTAACCCTGTCTGTCATATTTTTAGCGTATACGTCCTCATCCATAGCAGGTACTTTTCTGATAACAGCAGGTATGTTCGGAGCTATGGCAGTGTATGGTTTGGTTACCAAGCGTGACCTTTCAGGGATGGGATCGTTTATGTTTATGGGCTTGATCGGTATCATCATTGCCTCCATCGTCAATATATTTTTACAGAGTTCCAGCCTTTACTGGGCCATATCTGTTATAGGAGTCCTGGTATTTGTAGGGCTTACAGCATATGATGTTCAGAAAATTAAACATATGGGCGAACAGGGAATTATGGAACAGGGAGAGGTAGCAATTCGTAAAGGTTCTATAATTGGTGCTCTGGCTCTTTACCTTGATTTTATTAATCTGTTCTTAATGCTGCTCAGATTTTTTGGCGGTAGTCGCGATTGATATAAAAGCTGTTATAAATGGGTATGATAAAAAAAAGTCTTCAGCATCTGCTGAGGACTTTTTTTTTGTTCTTTAGAAATATGCTTCTTGCTTAACCAGAAGGGCTTTGACTCTGTTTTCTTATTTACTAATTCTACTGTACATTTTCTTCTGTCTGATATTTTTCCAGTACCCCATCCAACGTTTCAAGATATTTTTCTTTATAGATAAGTTGATTGGTTGCTTCAATTTCCTGTATAAGTTGACGGGTTATGGGGGTGATGTCGATTCCATACTTGTTCAAGTTTTGTTCGTTGGCAATATCGATGATAAGTATTGAATAATAATTAATAATTAAACGTGATCGAGAGTCTCTGCGAAACAGGTAGGATCGACCACCCATGGTGTTTGTAAAAAAGCCTGCATATTCATAAAGTTTTATAAGTGGTGTTTCAAGCGGGAAGACAGGGGCTGAACATTGCTGGCTGGTTGTCCAGTGAAATAAGTCTTGAGTAACATCCTCAATTTTATCAGCTTCACGGTTGAGTATTGTTTTTATAATGATAATATTTTGATTGCCCAGAATCCTAAAAAAATGAGCCATATTTTTTAAAACAGTAAACAAGTCGTCATATTCACGGACGACTACTGGAGGGTTGTTCAGAACTTTTTCAGTTAAGGTGATGAAATGTTGTTGAATGGTTTGTTCGAGTTTAAAAGGGGTCATGTAGAACTGATTATCAACATGACTAAAGAAATTAGTAAGGCTGAGCCCTAAGTCGCTGCATGATTTTTCCTTTTCAAGGTCTTCATTTTCAGCTGATGCAGACTCTTCCTGCTCATTGTCAGTTTGATCAGTTTGACTGTGTTCCTCTTGCGGGGGGACGGCAAGCGTCTCATCATCTTGAAGTTGTGCTTGCTCTGGTTCAAGTTTCTGGACAGGAGGAGAAATGGTGCCTGCTTGATCAGGAATTTCTTTTTTGAGTGAATTGTAATAAAGAGCGACACCTGCACCTACTGAAATGATGAGGAAAATGAGAAAAGGAAACAGCAGGCTCTTTTTAGTTTCTTTACGTTTGTGTCGTCTGGGATCTGGCATATATATATTGTGAGATATTAATTGGCTGAGAAAGAATGTTGGTCTGTCTGTTAACGAATATAGCTCAATGTATCAGATTGATGAAAAGAATGGAAAAGGAAAAAAGTATATATTATAGATCTCTCTTATTATCTTGTTGTTCGTTCAGGATTTTTGATGTCTTTTATCTATTAAATTGTAGGCTGTTTTTCTTTCTTTTTTCTGCTTGACGCTGCAAACGTAAAGGATTACGATTTCTTTCGTTTTATGCACAGTTTAGTCTCTATATAATTTGCCAGGGAATTTGACTGTTGGCAGATAGTCTCTTAAATACTCATATTGTTACTAAATAATTACTTTAATGTAAGGAGGATCAACAATGTCTGTGTATGTAGTAGGTCATAAAAATCCGGATACTGATTCAGTTACTGCAGCAATTGCATATGCTGAGCTTATGAAAGCCAAGGGTGAAGATTATATTGCCTGTATGCAGGGTGAATTAACCCCTGAAAGCGCTTTGGTTCTTGATCGATTTTCAGCAGCTACCCCTGAAATAATGACAGATGCAAGCGGCAAACAGGTTGCTTTGGTAGATCACAGTGATATTGCTCAGGCCCCTGATAATCTTGCTGATGGCGAAGTTATGGCAATTGTTGATCATCACAAAATTGGTGATGTAACGACCAATAATCCAATTCTGTTCTGTAACATGCCTGTTGGTTGTACAGGTACCGTACTGAAAACTCTTTTTGAGTTGAATGGCGTGGCAATTACTGCTCAGGTTGCAGGCTTGATGACTGCCGCTATCTTAAGTGATACCGTTAATTTTAAATCACCCACCTGTACTGATGCAGATAAAGCAGCGGTTGCAGATCTTGCTAAAATTGCTGGTATTGCTGATACTGATGCTCTCTTCATGGATATGCTTGCAGCAAAAAGCTCAATTGATGGGGTTCCTGCAAAGGATCTTCTCAATCGTGATTATAAAGATTTTGACATGAAAGGTAAAAAAGTTGGCGTTGGTCAGCTTGAGCTTGCCTCTCTTGATCAGGCTGCTGCTCACCGTGATGGTCTTTATAAAGCTATGCAAGAGCAAAAAGCTGAAGGTCGCCACTCAATTTTATTAATGCTGACAGATGTTGTTAAAGAAGGCACCGATCTGATGGTTATTTCCGATGAGCCTGAACTGATTGAAAAAGCATTTGATGCTAAGCTTGATGGGAACTGCATGTGGATTGACGGTATGATGAGCCGTAAAAAACAGACTGTACCAAATCTTCAAAATGCTTTTGGCTGTTAATTATCAGCCATAGTTTTTCTTACCCACCAAATAAAATGGGGCAGCCTGAGCTGCCCCATTTTATTTTCTTAGCTTTTTCTATTTTCAACAATCATGTGTCTTGGTCTTTCTATTGGGACTTTGTTGCCCCTATTGACGGACAAGTGATTTTTTCCACAAGCCTGTTAAAGTCAAAGTCCCCGTCATGTTTCGCTGTGTGGCACTGCAGACAGGTTACTTTGCTGACTGCCTTGCTAGGCTTTTCCCCTTTACTGTCAGCATGGATTAATCCTGGGCCATGGCATGCTTCACAGCCAACGCCTTTAAGCACAGATGGTAGTTGACTTAAGAGTTCTTCCTTTTCTGCATAAGTAGCCTTATATGATGACAGGGTTACATGACAGCCAATGCAATCAGGGTTAAACTGTTGTTTTTTTCTAATAAGTGTACTCCAGGCTCTGGCATGACCAGTAGTCTGCCAGAAGGCAGTTTGTTCTGGGTGACACTGCCTGCATCTTTTCCACCCTATCAGGCCGTTTAGATAAGGCTGTATTTGAGCTTCTTTGATTTCATTTGATTTTTTTTCTTTTGTTATACGTTCCTGGCTTATACGGTTAGCTCTTCTCTTTGCCTTTTCAACAATAGCTTTAACACTTTTGTCCTCAGGGGTAGATGTCTTTAAAGGGATGAACTTGTTGGAATATGTATTGGGGATATCAATATTGTTTATAAGAGCCCTGTTCAGCGTGGCAATTTTTGTTTCAAGTTCAGATTTTATTGTATGTAGTTTTTTAAACTGATGATTTTGCTTTTGTTGCGCTTCTGGAATTCTTTTCTTCAGTCTGTTTAGTTGCCAGTCAATTCTGTCCAGTTCATTTTGAACCTGTTGCACTTGGCCCTGATAACTATCCCCCCACTTTGAGTCTGGATGGATAGAGAGGGACATATGGCCGAGATATTTTCCTTGACCTTCTACTTGCGTTATAAGGGTATTGTTAATTTTTTTAGGTATCAGCCCTCTTTTTGAATGCCCTGATTGTACTATAATATCTATATTACTAAATTGTTGGGCGATTTTTTCATTGGTTTTGTATGGATAACTGGAAAGTAGGATAATGAGGTCAGCAGATGGTTCCACATCTTTGAGATCATTGCCGAGCACCTCATGCCAGGGAGTTATTATAAAATCTTTCTCCTCTGATGCTCTTAGCTTGATGCTGTGATCAGTGATTCCAATGATAGCGACTTTTAGTGAGCCTGCATTATGGATAATATGGGAAGTGAAATAGGCTGCTCCAGAGTCTTTTTTTAGAATGTTTGCCGATACCAGTTGTACAGATGATTCTTTTTGAATAGATAAGAGGAACTCAAATCCAGCAGCCATATCCTGCTTCGCTATACCTGCTGCAGCATATCCCATCTTTTCCATACTTTTGATGATAGACTCAGCCATAATTTCTGTTCGTTGCAGTTGAGTGGCAGAACTCCCTCTACTTTTAAAAAAGAGAGCGCCTCCATCCACAAGGATTGCGGGCTTTTTTTCATTGTGCTGCAGGGTGGCTGCTATATAGGCTTTTCTGGACAGTCCGCCCAGTTGATTAGCACTTCAACCGCATGGTTCTGTTTCACCCAGAACATCGTTTGAATACAGCAGGGTTAACTCTTCTCCTGAAACGGGAGACATTGGGAGCATGAAAAAGAAAAATATTGTGCATGTAATATAAAGTAAACAGCTGAAATTATATCTATTATGTTTTGTTTTTGTCATCTCGAAGGGCTCTTTCCCGTAATATTTTACGCCATTTTGTCAGGCGATCTCGAATAATTGATTCATATCCCCTTGTGGTCGGCTCATAATATACTCTTCCTTTCAAGTCAGAGGGGAGGTGTTCTTGTTCGATTAAACCATATTTATCATCATGGGCATATTTATAACCTTTCCCATAATCAAGTTTTTTCATCAGTTTTGTCGGGGCATTACGCAAATGAAGGGGAACAGGGAGGGAGCCTGTTTTCTTTATATCTTTTTTGATTTTTTTCTCAGCAAGATAAACAGCATTACTTTTTGGTGCTGTAGCGAGATAGGTTACACATTGCAGGAGAGCAAGTTCACCTTCAGGAGAGCCGAGTATGTGAAACGATTCTCGACAGTTTAATGCCAGCTGTAATGCATGAGGATCAGCATTTCCAATGTCTTCAGAGGCGAAGCGAATCAGACGTCTTGCTACGTAAAGTGGATCTTCACCACTTGCAAGCATGCGACTTAACCAGTATGCAGAACCGTCTGGGTCACTGTCTCGAAGACTTTTATGGAGAGCTGATATAAGGTTATAATGCTCCTCACCGTCTTTATCGTAGCGTAGGCTACGGTGTTGACCAGCCTCTTCTATTTCTTTTTGAGTTATACTAGTAGATTTGCTTTTATTTGATTTTTCTTTCTGCTTAAGAAAAGCTGCTGCTGTTTCAAGGCAATTTAAGGCTCTGCGGGAATCCCCATCGGCATACCTGGCAAGCATGTCAAGTGCATCTGGCGTAATAGTCAGGCCAAGTGTACCCATTCCCTTTTCTCTATTTTCGAGTGCTCTTTGTACTATGGTTTTAATGTCTGTGTCAGATAAGGAATATAAAACCAGGACCTGACAACGGGAGAGAAGGGGAGCTATGACATTAAATGATGGATTTTCAGTGGTGGCACCTATTAGTGTGAGCAATCCGCTTTCAACATGGGGCAAAAAAGCGTCTTGTTGACTTTTATTGAAACGGTGAATTTCATCAACAAACAATATGGTGGCAATATTATTATCACGTAAACTGATTTTAGCGTGCTCAACAATGCGTCGTATGTCTTTAACGCCTGATAATACGGCTGAGAAAAAAATAAATTCAGCGTCGAGATAATTGGCAAGAATAGAGGCAAGAGTTGTTTTTCCTGTCCCTGGCGGGCCCCATAAGATAAGAGAAGGAATTTTTCCGGAATGTATGAGTCGGCCAAGTAACTTGTCTGAACCTATAAGATGTTCCTGGCCAGCATATTCTTCAAGACTCACTGGTCGGATACGCTCCGCAAGCGGGATATTCCAGGTGATATTTTCCATTTGATGATTAATTTACTTATAAACAGCAGGTTGCTGGCTAAAGTATTTTGCCAGTTTGAACGCAAAAGCCAGTCCAATTCTTGCACAGTACAAAGCGGGATGGTACTATGATGTAATGTTCAATTTTATTTGTTTATAAGTATAGTTAAGTAATAATTTTATGATGAATTTGATTAATGTATTTTGGCACAGATTACTTAGATGAAGCCTTCTATTCTTTTTATTACAAAAACAAATGAATATATTGCCACGTTTCGGGAAGCACTTCAAGGCTACAATATCACTACCTGCGTGAGTGATAAGCAAGCTCTGGAAATCTTTAATACGCAGGATATTTCTCTTGTTATAATCGATGAAATACTTACCTCGACCAGTGGTTGTGCTTTATTTGGAAAATTACGAGAGAAAAAGCCGTGGCTTGCTGGCATAATCCTGACTGAGAATGCAAATGAGGCATTATTGCGTCAATTATATGAAATTGGTTTTTCTGGATTTTTAGAAAAACCTGTTTCAGCAAAAGATCTTCTCGAAAGGGTCAATATGGCTCTTGCTTCCACTGGATTACAGGAAGAAAATACCCGCCTTCGTACCTTGATCCCCCTCTATAGTCTTGGTGAACAGTTTTTGAGTTCTTCCACTGAACGGGAAGTCCTTGATGGTCTGCTTGATGTTGTAGTCAGCCAGGTTGGGGATAGTGTTGTTTCGGTAATGTTGTTTGATGAAGTGGAAGGTTGCCTTAAGATAGCCGCAGCACGTGGCATAGATAAAAACCTAATTACCACTATACGGGTAAACCCTGGAGATAAAATATCTGGCTGGGTATTTCAAAAAGGAAAGCCTGTCATTTTGAACAAAGACACCCAGGAGAGTTCTATTTTTGCACCATTACTGAAGCGACCGGAAATTACTTCGGCCATTTCTTTTCCGATGATGATGCGCGGACGTATTTTGGGTGTACTCAATGTCAGCCATACCAGCCAGGAAGGTAGGTTTTCAGAGGCTGATAATGAAATGCTGACAATAATATGCAGTCAGGCTTCCATGGCCCTTGAAAATGTTCGTTCCCTGAAGTTGCTGGAAGAAAAAACACGGATGCGTACCTTGTTTGAACAATACGTTGATCCAGAGGTTGCTGACATATTAATTGCGAGCGATTCTAATTTGTTGGAATTGGGAGAAATTAAAGAGGCTACAGTCTTGTTTGCCGATATTAGAAATTCAACCAGCCTGGTTCAGCGCCTTGAATTAACAGAACTGCGCTCATTTTTAAACGAGGTCTTCAGTCTTTTTACAGAAGAGGTTTTTGCAAACAGAGGTACCGTTGATAAGTTTATGGGGGATGCTGTCCTAGCAATTTTTGGAGCACCCATTGAACTGGAAAATTCAAACCTGATAGCTGTAGAGACTGCCCAAAAAATTCGATATCGTTTTGAACTCCTGCGTCAAAAATATGCAAACAACAGGGATGATTTTAGTGGAATTGGGCTGGGGATGGGAATTACTAGCGGGAAAATGTTTTTTGGAAATGTAGGTTCACTGCAGCGATTTGACTATACGGTCATAGGTACAGAAGTAAATATAGCCCAGCGTCTGGCCTCGGAATCACTTTCATACGAAATATATATCACTGAGAATGTGAAAAAAGACATAGAACATCATATGCAGGTGAGTCAGATCGGGGTCAAAGAATTACGCGGGATAAAAGGAAAAATTCCTGTTTTTTCTATCAGGTAAATTAATCTACCCTTTGGGGTTGGTTTCGTTTTTTAATTGAGGCCTTGCTGCAGATCAAGCTCTCCGTTGGCTTCTTGTCGTCTTTTCTGTTGCTTTTTTAAAGAGGTAAGGAGTTTTTCCATCTGTTCTCCATCCGGACTGATGAGAAATTCCACACCAACTTTAAAGGCTCGAATACTTTCATGTTTCAATAAAGACATCCAGACTGGACGGGCAGGAACACTGAGTTCTATAATATCTGGAGGCACATTAAAAGTAATCATGAGAAAAGCGGAATCATTATCTTTGGTTGTGTGAAACAGGTGAAAAGATTTCATCATTACCTGGGTCATGAGCAAGCGGGCGCCATGGTTTGATATATCAATTACTTTTCCTGAAAATGGCCCTGCCAGGATATCTCCACTGAGACCGTTTTGAGCTGTGACTGCAATGGGTAGGAAATCTGTCGCTCGTTTTGATCTACGTATGTCCAGATTCATCTTTTTTGATCTTGCCTTTATTTAATAGATTGTTGACAGATATACGCTTGAAAAGGTTAGGTAACATGGTACATTGTCATTTTGTTTTGCAAGTACCTGCTCCTTCTTCTATGCGAGTTTTTCGGTCAGGTAGTGTAATTCTATCATAAATATTATGATTCCCAAAAAAAGAATTGCGAGTCATGTGTTTATAATATTTGTTTATGTAAAATAGCATGTTAGCTCTTTTTTTATAGGTTTAGAGGTAGAGGTGGTTCATGCAGTTAAATAACCCTGAATTGTTTCAGCAGAAATGCTTTGTAGGCGGCAAGTGGATAGATGTTGGCCCAGAGAACGGGCTTGAGGTTCGTAATCCTGCTAATAATGAACTTCTTGGTCATGTACCATCTTTGGGGATGGAGGAAACAAAAGAGGCTATTGTTGCTGCTAATAATGCCTGGCCTCATTGGCGAGCACTTACTGCGAAAGAACGCTCATATATTCTCAAGCGCTGGTATGACTTGATCATGCAAAACCAGGAAGACCTTGCCCATATAATGACTGCAGAGCAAGGCAAACCTTTGAGTGAATCCCGAGGCGAGATCGCCTATGGTGCCTCATATATTGAATGGTTTGCTGAAGAAGGAAAACGCATATATGGTGAAACAATACCCATGTCCCAGGCAGGGAAACGAATTATTGTTTTGAAGGAACCCGTTGGAGTCTGTGCCGCAATTACCCCATGGAATTTTCCTTCAGCTATGATAGCAAGGAAAGTGGCACCTGCTCTTGCTGCTGGTTGTACTGTAGTTGCAAAACCAGCCTTGCAGACACCTTTTTCAGCCCTGGCTATGGCGTATCTTGCCGAAAAAGCTGGTATACCAGAGGGTGTGCTGAATATCTTAACTGGTCATGCCCAGGAAATTGGGCGGGAAATGACTGAGAATCCAATTGTCAGAAAGCTGAGCTTTACAGGTTCGACCGAGGTGGGCAAAATGCTCATGCGTGACTGCGCCTCCACAGTAAAAAAGATATCGCTTGAGCTAGGGGGACATGCACCTTTTATAGTTTTTGAGGATGCTGATATAGATGAAGCCGTTACAGGTGCAATTTCTTCAAAGTATCGAAATAGTGGGCAAACATGTGTCTGCGCAAATAGATTTATTGTTCAAAAAAATGTTTACCATGAATTTGCAGAAAAATTAGTGAGGGCGGTGAGCCAGCAGCTCACTGTCGGCAATGGTTTTGATGAAAATGTAAATCAGGGTCCTCTTATAGATTTGAATGCTGTAAAAAAAGTAGAGGAACAAATAGCCGACGCTGTGGCCAAGGGAGCCAAAATTGCCTGTGGGGGTAAGAGAGTGGCTGATCAGGGCTTCTTTTTTGAACCTACTATCTTGCTGGATGTTGATGATGATATGCTTATTAGTCGTGAAGAGACTTTTGGGCCGGTGGCACCTCTTTTTTCCTTTGACTCAGAAGCTGAAGCCATAACCATGGCCAACGATACTCCCTATGGGCTGGCATCTTATTTTTATTCACGTGATGTCAGCAGAGTGTGGCGAGTCGCTGAATCACTTGAATATGGAATGGTTGGAATCAATACTGGTATAATGTCCACCGAATCGGCACCTTTTGGTGGAGTAAAAGAGTCTGGTATTGGACGAGAAGGGTCGCGCTACGGAATTGACGAATATCTGGAATTAAAATATTTGTGTCTGGGCGGTATCAATACCTGATGTTGCATTGATAGTTTCGGCTAGATTTTACAAATCATCTGAGTCGACATAAGCATAAGCACTATGCTTATGGATCGATTCAAAACTTTCAACACCTACAGAAAACCATCCTATATCTGGATGTTTGAGCGCTTCCTGGGCAACCATCCGTACAACATCTTCCACAAACATGGGATTGGCATAAGCACGTTCTGTTACATATTTTTCATCTGGTCGTTTTAAGAGAGCATACAGTTCACAGGATCCACAATTTTCGACCAGTGTTATAAGGTCTTCGAGCCAGATGAATTGTTTTTGTTGCACTGTAAGGGTAACTTCTGCTCGTTGATTGTGTGCGCCTGCCTCTGATATTTCCTTAGAACATGGACAAAGGGTTGTTACTGGGACTTGAACTGAAAGAAGCAGTTCTTCGTCCTTATTGATTGAACAGGTAAAGCCACATTGGTATTCCATGAGACTGCTTGTCTCTGTAACAGGAGCCTTTTTGCTGATAAAGTAGGGAAAGCTCATCTCAAGCTGCGCATGTTCTGCCTGGAGCTCGTTACGGACTTCGGCTAGCAGTGTAGGGAAAATGTTTACATGCATGTCTTCACGGTATCTGACAAGGGCATGGCTAAAGACCGAGACACAAGATTCTCTTGATTGAAGCGGCATGGCCGCCTGCAGGTTTATGGTAGCCACAGTCTGCTGCTTGCTTCCGGTTTTTTCCCGTATAGATACTGGGCAGATGAAATCTTTTATACCGACGTTTTTTAATTCCATAAGGTTGTCTAAGTGTTGAAAAGGTTTTTTTGAACCTGTCACTTACTTTATTTTTACCTGATAGACAAGAGGAGTTGCCCATTCTTCGGTGTTTGAGATTGAATAAAAGTATGGTAGTATACAAAATTCTTGCAAAACATTTTGAGGCATAATGTCTATGGGTGAAAAAAGTACTGTCAGAGCAGATAAATGGCTGTGGGCTGCCAGATTTTTTAAAACAAGGTCATTGGCATCAAAAGCTGTCAGCGGTGGTCATGTTAATATAAATGGTAATAAAATAAAACCTTCAAGAATTGTGGCCATAGGGGATACTTTTCATATAAGAAAGGGAATTGTTGAACTGGAAGTTGTGGTGTTGGCTCTCAGTAGCCGTCGCGCTTCCGCTACAATTGCTCAAACCTTATATGAAGAAACTGAGACTTCCAGAGAAAAACGAGAACAGGTACGATTAGAAAGACAGCTTCTTAACGCGCAGCAAATGAAACCAAGCAGTAAACCTGATAAGAGAGAAAGACGGAAGATTAGAAAGTTTCAAAGAAAAGATTGAAGATGAAACCTACATGCATTTCAATAAAAATTGACTGCAATGGACCTAAATAATTATTTGAATCACAACGTAGAAATTGGTGAAAAGGAGTACAGGATATGAATAAAGTAGAGCGCGCATTGATTAGCTTAACAGATAAGTCGGGCATTGAAAATTTTGCCCAGGAACTCGCTGACCTTGGTGTTGAGATTCTTTCAACAGGAGGAACCGCGAAGAAGATGAGGGACCACGGAATTTCTGTTACTGATGTTTCTGAATTTACAGGTTTTCCGGAGATGCTTGATGGTCGCGTTAAGACTTTGCATCCCTTGGTTCATGGCGGAATTTTAAACCAGAGAAGCAATCCTGATCATCAAAAGCAATGTGCAGAACATAATATTAAGCCAATAGATATAATTGCGGTTAATCTCTATGCCTTTGAAAAAACAGTAGCTGATCCAGATTGTAGTCTTGCCGATGCCATCGAAAATATCGACATCGGTGGCCCGACTCTTCTGCGTGCATCTGCAAAAAATTTCAATGACGTAACCGTTATTGTGGACCCAAGTGATTACCCTCAGGTTCTTGCTGAAATTAAAGAAACTGGTAATACTACCCTAAAGACTCGATTTCGCTTGGCGGTTAAGGTTTTTGAATTAACCTCAACCTATGATACGACAATTGCAGCCTGGTTAAATAATGTTGATGTGGATTCCAACTCCGATCTTGCAGGAGAATAATTATGCTCAAGCTGGCCGTATTACTTTCAGGAAGTGGGAGAACACTCGATAATTTTCACGAAAGAATTAAGGCGGGAACTTTAAAGGCTGAGATAAAGGTCGTTATTTCTAATCTTGCCAGTGCCTTGGGACTTGAAAAAGCGAGTAAGTATGGCTATCCAGCATTTCATGCGGTCGGCAATCAGGCCATAAACGATATTATAAATCAATATGATGTGGACCTTATTGCCCTTGCAGGGTACCTGAAGTTGTATGAGCCTCCTGAAGCATTACAAAAATCTGTTTTAAATATTCATCCCTCTCTTATTCCATCATTTTGCGGTGACGGTTTTTATGGACATTTTGTTCATGACGCTGTGAAAAAGCGAGGTTGTCTTGTCAGTGGCTGTACAGTACATTTTGCCAACGAAGTGTATGATGAGGGGCCAATAGTTGTCCAAAAATGTGTTTCTTTAAATGATACAGATAGTCCAGATGAAATTGCTTCAAAAGTTTTTGATATAGAATGTAAAGCCTTCCCTGAGGCAATTAATCTGATTGATGAAAAGGGTATTGATTATTTTTGGAATCGATCGTGAGAACTGATATGACAAAACAAGTTATAAGCAAAGGTCAGGATATTAACCGTAGTCTAGACCGTATCAGCCTTGAAATACTGGAGCGTAATCACGGTCTCCAGGACCTTGCCTTGATTGGAATTCATACAGGAGGAGTCTATCTTGCCGACCGTATACGAACTCGATTATCCCAGGAAGATGATGAACCTGTCTTATTAGGAAATCTTGATATTACCTTGTACCGTGATGATTGGAGTTTGATATCACATAATCCCATTGTTAAAAAAACTGACATTGGTTTTTCAGTGGATCAGAAAAAAATTATTCTTGTTGATGATGTTATTTTTACAGGACGCACAATCAGAGCAGCCATGGACGCCATTATGGATTATGGACGGCCTAAATCCATTCAGCTTGCCAGCTTGATCGACAGGGGCGGTAGAGAGTTGCCTATACAGCCTGATTATGTTGGAATGGCAATTGGTGCCAAACATGATGAGAGAGTGGATGTATTGCTTGAGGAAAAAGCAGGAAGAGATGAGGTTGTAATAACCAGAAAATAAGATGAATCCTCCACTGCGAAAAAGCAAACATAGGTGATGGCATTGCACAATGGTGATGTATTACATGATAATGGTGAATTTGCCAAAATACGCCAAAGAGTTTTAGAAAAATCAGATAATTATCTTCGATATGAGTTTGGCCGTCGATATAATGATTTTTTGAAAACTTTTTTTGATCTTGCCCAGGAGTTTGACTCTCTTGAAGATTTTTACAGAATATGTGTAGCTGTTCCCCTTGAGATGACTGGCTTTGAAACGGCCTTATATCTCTATGATAAGGAACAATCTACCTTGCTACTGGTTTGTGACTGCGTTCAGGGTGTCCTGGAAAAACCGCAAACAGCGCAGGAGCCAATCAAACTTTCCCAAAGACCCTATGAAGCTGAAAATTCTTACCTTATCCCCATCTATAGAAAATCACCACCATCAGTAACCCGTGAGGGTGATACGAGTGAGCAGGAAAAGGAGGAAACAAAATTATTTTCTTCAGCAGACGATGCAGCCATAGCTACTGCAAATCGAATTCTCGGTATGTTGGAAGTTCATCCTTTAAATGAGCTCTCAGAAGCCGACAAATTTTTCTTTACAAAATATAGTAACCGAATTGGCTATAACCTTCATAATAGATTGATAGCACTGCAAAATGTAGAGCATATACGGTTTATAAATAATTTGGTGATGGATATTGAGCATAATGTCATTGTGCCCAATATGTATTTCAAACATCTCTTTAATCTTCTACGAAAAAATATCCATAAAGTCGATAATTTTAGAAATGATATTAAAGAGATGGCGAGGGTCGAGGTTGAAAAACCCGATTATGACCAGTGTATAGACAAGGTAGCTGTCTTGCGGGAAGACTTATTGCATCAACACCAGCAATTGGTAAAACATCACGCAAATATCAGTTTATTTCTGGAAAGTCTCTTTCGGCGAGAACACTTTGAGAGAGGGCAGCTGGTACTCCGTCTCCAGTCTTGTTCCATTGAAAAAGATGTGATATTGCCGCAACTTGATTTTTATGCAAGCAGATTACGGACAGCAAAAATAACAGTCGAACGGCCCAAAAATATTTTAGAAGAAGAGTTTCAGGTTCGAGTGGATGTCGGTCTGCTTGCTCAAGTCTATGCAAACCTTTTCTCAAATGCAGCAAAATATACAAAAGAAATTATTGATCATTCTGGTAATGCCAGAAAAGCCATGGCCTATGGTCGCGAACTGGTAAACGACTATGGAAATTTTGTTGGAAAAGGCATTAAATTTAATGTTTTCACAACAGGTCCACATTTATCAATAGCTGAAAGGACCAGCGTCCTTGAAGAAGGAATACGCGGTAAAGATAGTGATGGTGTCCCTGGTACAGGGCATGGTTTGGCTTTCATCCGTTATGTAATAGAGATGCATGGTGGCTCAGTAGGCTATGAGCCGACCTCTTATGGCAATAATTTTTTCTTTATTCTTCCTCTCTCCTCCACAGATATATCACCAGATCTTTTGGATTCAGCCTCTTGAGCATACCACCAAAAATGGAATTGCTTGCTCCTGCGGGTACTTTTTCAGCCTTCGAAGCTGCCCTTGAACAGGGCGCAGATGCAGTTTATGTCGGGGCACCAGGTTTTAATGCCAGGGCTCTTGCCAAAGATTTTACATTTCAAGACATATTTTCTTTAGCTGAACATAGCCACCGTCATGATAAAAAGCTTTATGTGGCCATGAATAGTCTGGTGAAAGAGGGAGAAATTCCCAAGGTGGTTGAAGCGCTCTCATTATTGTCTCAATGTAATCCTGATGCGCTAATTATTCAGGACCTTGGCATTTACCATATAGCTCGCAAATATTTTCCCAACCTTCATCTACATGCTTCAACCCTCATGTCCGTTCATAATTCTATGGCTGCTGAGTATCTAAGCAGTATAGGCTTTGAAAGGGTAGTTCTTGCAAGGGAACTGACCCTTGGTGAAATGAAAATCATTCAGACCAAAAGCAAAGCTGAGTTGGAAGTTTTTATCCATGGGGCAATGTGTTTTAGTTATTCAGGGCTATGCCTTTTCAGTAGTTTGCATGGAGGAAAATCAAGCCTCAGAGGGCAATGTGTTCAACCGTGCCGACGGAGATATCAATGGTCTCAGCAAAAAGGATATAAAAAGAAAGGATCTTCAGGTGGAAAAGGTGGTTACCTGTTTTCAATGAACGACCTTTGCGGCATTGATTTTTTACCTGAACTTGCTAATGCAGGTGTTTCCAGTCTCAAAATAGAAGGTCGTTTGAAAAGTGCTGAATATGTACGAAAGACTGTTCAGGCATACCGTCTTGCCATTGATACCATTGGAGATCTAGAATCAGATCGTAAAAAAGCATTGCAAGAAGCACATCAATTACTTGACCATGCAATGGGAAGAAAAAGGGCGCAGGGTTTTTTCCAGAGTTCCATGCCAACAGATGTGATTACACCTCACATGTCCGGCTCAAGTGGCCTGTTTTTGGGTGCTGTTTCAAATATCCAGGTGAGAAGAGAAAGAGATGGTCGACCAACAACATACCTTTCTTTGCAACTGCACCAGGAGGTTAGTGTTGGCGACAGGCTTCGTTTTATGGATGAAGTCTCAGGTGAACAGAGAAGCTTTAGCCTGCACAAAATAACTGTTGGTAAACAGTCCCTTGCTAAAGGTCAGAAAGGCCAAAAAATATCGGTGGTAACAAGTACTGAACTACCAGGTAGAAAAGGGAAAAGCACAACCAAAGGCAAGCTCTTCAAAATTGATGTTGTCTCGCGCAAAAAGGTTGATCGAAATACCAAAAAATCCGATTTTGTCAGAAAAAAGAAAGAATTAACTGTTAATAGAAGAAATATTGAAAAAATTCTTATCTCTCTTGCTGGGCAAGAAAAAACTTTGTCTAGAGAAAAGCAGGTAAGGAAAAAGTACAGAAAATAAACTGACCATGGTCGCAGGGGACAGGCCAATATTAACTGGTGGGTTCGCCTTGTTTCACTGAGCGATGTCTATCAACGTTTACCTGTAAATCCAGCGAAATATATTATCCCAATAAAACTGAAGGATGCAGAATCAAAAAGAGGCTACGGCAACAAATTAAAGAAATATATACGAAAAATTATTTGGAGTCTGCCTCCTGTTATCCAGGAGAAAGATCTTGAACTATTTCAACAAAGAATAGATTATCTAGTGGCCCAGGGATTCAATAGTTTCCAACTTGGCCATTATTCACAGGTTCGATTATTTAATACCCAGGGAAAGGGGCAAAATCTCAAAAAATGTTCCCTCTATGGTGACTATACCTTCAACGTCTTAAACAGCGCTTCGTTAAAAGCAATTGGACAAATGAACATTATGGGTTCTCAGTTTTCCTTTGAAACGGATCAAGATACTTTTTCATCTGCTATCGAAATGAATCGCCATTTTGGAACAAATCCCAATGAGAAGAAAGAGAGAGTTGAAGTTGGATTATTGGTTTACGGAAGACCTTCTTTGTTTACAGCACGACTGAAAGCCAAACATCTTGCTCCCCATCAAAATATAACAAGTCCAAAAAACGAGAAATTTCTTCTTTTGCAAAAGGATGGAATTACCCACGCTCGCTCAACCCTGCCATTTTCTCTCCTGCAGTGGCGTGATGATCTGGAAGCAATTGGGCCCGACTATTTTGTTATTGATTTATCAGGCTCTCCCCTTCGAAAAGAGGTGGCAACATTTTTAACACTTCTGCAAAAAACAGATAAGCGCGTACCGATTTTGTCGGGAAATTTCAAAAAGAATTTGTTATAGTCCGACTCTTTTTTTAGCGTAAATATTGATGACGCCGTAAAAAGTCCGATCTACTGTGTCGTGTTAATTTTTCAGACACTCAACATACCTGATGTATGTCTTCGTCCCTGAAAAAATGACACTCCGTGTATATCGAAATTTTAGCTTAGCCATCTTTTAGTCAGTGACAGACTTTTTACGAGTCTGTCAAATATTAGTAAATTAACCTTATCTTTAACACCCGGGTATAAATGACCAATAAAGAAATACTATCAAGGCTCTACGTTGTAATAGAACCGTTTAAGGGAAAGCTGCTTATTGCCGTGATAGCTATGATCTTAGTCGCTGCATTTTCCGGTGCACAGGCCTATCTTATTAAACCTCTTCTTGACAAGGTGTTAATAGGAAAGAGCATGGATCTTCTCAAAATATTGACAGTTGTCGTAATGGCTGTCTTTTTCTTTAAGGGTGTTTTCTATTACCTTTATAATTATTTACTGGAATTTATTGGTCAATCCGTAATCAAAAATCTTCGCACCCAGATATTTGAGCACGTGCATTCCCAGCCGCTTTCTTTTTTTAGTTCCATGCCTACTGGGACCTTAATTTCTCGTGTTATAGCCGATGTTAATCTGATGCAGGGAGCGGTTTCCAATGCTCTGGTATCCATTTTGCGAGATATTTTTCAAGTGGCTATTTTTCTTGGAATAATTTTTTATATGAACTGGCGTTTAGCTCTTCTCACCTTTGCCATTCTTCCCCTTTCTTTTATGTCCATAGTGTTTTTCGGCAGAAAATTTAGAAAATTGAGCACCAGTTCCCAGGAGGAAACAGCAAAGGTTTCCAATATTCTCCATGAAACAATTACTGGTAACAGGATAGTAAAAGCTTTTGGCATGGAGCAGTATGAAAACAAACGTTTTCAACGTCAGGTTCAGAAACTGTTTAACATAGTAATAAAAGATGCAAAATATCGAAGCTTACAGCACCCTTATATGGAGTTTATCGGTGGAATAGCCATTGCCTGTATTATCTGGTTCGGCGGTAATGAAATTATAAAAGGCAACTCCACACCTGGGGATTTTTTCTCTTTTTTGACCGCACTCATTATGGCCTATGATCCTGTTAAGGGCGTCAGCAGGATCAATTCCACAATCCAACAGGGCATGGCTGCTGCAACCAGGGTTTTTTCTCTGCTCGATGTTGAACCTGCCATCACAGATAAAGAAAATGCTCTGGAGCTACCTCCTTTTAAAAACACCATTCATTTTAAAGATGTTTCTTTTCGTTATGATAATGAAGATGAGGTCTTGAAGACGATAAATCTAGAAATTGAAAAGGGAGAAGCTCTCGCAATTGTCGGGCCAAGTGGGAGTGGCAAGACAACTCTTACCAATCTGATTCCCCGTTTTTTTGAAATTAGCCAGGGATCTATTTGTATTGACGGCCACGATCTCCGTGATATCACAATGCGATCTCTACGAAATCAAATTGCCATTGTCACCCAGCAAACTATTTTGTTTAATGATACGGTACGTAATAATATTGCCTATGGCGATCTGCAAAGAAGTGATGAGGAAATTAGAATGGCTGCAGATGCTGCCCATGCCTTAAAATTCATTGAGAAGCTTCCGCAAGGCTTCGATACTGTCATAGGCGAAGGCGGTACCCGCCTTTCCGGGGGTGAACGCCAACGAATATCCATTTCCCGTGCCTTGCTGAAAAATGCTCCTATTTTAATTCTGGATGAGGCCACCTCTGCTCTTGATACTGAATCTGAGAGGGAAGTTCAAAAAGCCTTGGAAAACCTCATGAAAAACAGAACCACGGTGGTCATTGCCCACAGGTTGTCCACTATAACCAATGCGGATCGTATTATTGTGGTCAAGGACGGCAATATTGTTGAAGAAGGTAACCACGATGCATTACTTGCCCAGCGTGGAGAATATGAGCTCCTTTACCGCATGCAATATCGATAGATTGGACTATTGATGTTCATATGATGAATATGGATAAATTCAAGAAATTTAATTCTATGGCTGGTAGCTATGTCCTTATCGCTGCCTGTTTTTTTATCCCGCTCTCCACTTCCCTCATGGGACTTTTCGCAGCCCTTGTTGTCCTCTTTTGGCTTGGTTCTGGTAATTTCAAGGATATTGGGGCACTTTTCAAATCAAGCCCAATAAGTGCAGCCTCTATTCTTCTCTTTCTAGTGTTTATTGCAGGCTTGTTCTATTCACCAGCAAGCCTGGAAGAAGGAATTGATGCCCTGAAAAAATACCGAGAGCTTATATATTTTCCCATAGTAATGTCTTCAGCTCTCCATCATCGAAAAAATGCAGCAATGGCCATAAACGCCTTTTTCCTGGGCTGTATTGTCTCGCTGCTTGCATCGTATGGTATGTTCCTGGATCTTATTCCATCTGAGCGCTACGGGCATGGTATCACCTATCATATTACCCATAGCTTTTTCATGGCTATTCTGGCATTTTGGCTTTTTCATAAAGTTTTTTCAAGCAAAGCGAAATTGTGGCTGTGGTTTCCATTGCTACTGCTTACGGTTAGCAACATAATATTTATTGCTCCAGGCAGGACTGGAATGATAGCCTTTTTGCTTTTAATGCTTCTTTTTTGCTGCCAGAAGTTTGCCTGGAAACAGTTAATGTTTGCCTTTGTCTTCTTTGCTCTTGCCATTACTGTTTTTGTCTATTCGTCGAAAAATTTCAGCGGACGTCTGCAAGAAGCTTTCCATGAAATTCAAACCTATGAGCACGGTTCATCAAGAACGTCGCTTGGAATGCGTTTTGATTGGTGGCAGGGTTCTGTTGCACTGATACAGCAAAAACCTTTTTGGGGCCATGGGACCGGGTCTTTTACCCAGGAGCATGATAGACTCATTAAGGGCAGCAACACCAAAGCTACTGATAATCCGCATAATGAGTATCTCTTCATTGCTGTTCAACTTGGAGTACTCGGTTTGCTATTATTTCTCGGACTCTTTGCCGGAGGGTGGTACACTTCTCTGCAACTGGACAAGCAGAGGCGATGGCTGGTCCAAGGTGTGATACTGAGTATGGCGGCTGGCTGTTTAATGAATTCTTTTTTGTTTGATTCGCACCAGGGGCATTATTTTGCCTTTTTATCAGGTTTATTGCTTCTTCCCACCTCTCTTAAGACTTAGAAAACCTAATTCTAATTCATATAGTGCTATTGGGTTTTCTCAAGTATATCCCTATAACAGTTCAGATATTTATTTGCTATTTCGCCATGTGAAAATGAATTGAGATGCTTATTCCTGGTTTTTTGAACTAGTTCAGTGAATTGATCGTAATTGGTCCACACCTCCGTAATTTTTTGAGCCAAGCGTTGCTGGTCCACCAATAAATCTGCTGGAAATATTTCTTGAGCAATGCCAACCGGTGTTGAGATTATGACAGGAGCATAAAGCATGCCTTCAACCTGGACAAAGCTAAAACCTTCACCATGTGAACTGACCACCACCAGGTGGCTATTGTGCATAAGATCAGCAATATTTTCCCGGTGGCCCATAAGTGTAATTTTGTTGTCCAAATCCAGCTCTGATATGAGTTTGCTAAGATTTTCTTTTTCTGGGCCTTCACCTATTATTTGAAGATGAAAATCAATAGAGAGTCTCCTTGCCTGTCTGATGAGAATATCAAAACCTTTTACTCCATCAAGGCGGCCAATAGCTGTGATGGTGAAGATTTTGTTTTTTTTCTGTTGCTGTGGGGTTTTGAGGTCAATTAATGGGCTTACGAAATTTATACGTAAGCCCATTAATTTTTCATTGGCTTTGAACCCGTCGAAGGGCCAATCGGTGTTTCAATGAAGTCTTATCAGTCCCTTACCTGAATTTCGTCATTGATTATATAACCGCCTGGTTTCGCACTCGTATGATGCGGATCAGGCAAACCACCAGCGCTCACAGATTCTCAATCCATCCAGTTCCTGATTTCCGGCAGGCTTTTCAAATTTCACTTTGGTGCTGGCCGCGTCAAGCATATTGGCGATTATAGGAATAATGACCCCGCCCTCATCTCGCACAATCTGCTGCATTTCGTGGTACATTTCTTTTCTCTTCTTCTGATCGAGTTCGCCGCGGGCTTCGACCAGCAGTTTATTAAACCTTTCATGCTTCCAGTGCATGTCGTTGGCAGGTGCATCGGCAGCATAGGCCATGGTGAACATCCAATCGGCGGTCACCCGGGCAAACCAGAA
>CAMYOP010000001.1 GCA_947260045.1 uncultured Desulfobulbaceae bacterium | reverse complement strand
TTTTCCAGTTCTGTCAGGCGGGCGGGATCGATAAAGTTGTCTGGTTCAATACCATCTTCAATTTGATTCAACTGGTGAATCAGGCGTAGTTGCATTTGGAACTCATATGCTTCGCTGGCAGATGACCATAAATCCCTGGTCATGTGGCCTTCATCGTAAAGCACTTTGAGACGGGCCAGGGTATTTGTTTCCTTGAAGCCGTTTTTTAGTGCCATTAATCTGGCAAAGTTGACAATGTGTACCAGGCCCTGTTTTTTTATATCAAGCATGTCTCGATGCTCGCCATCAGGGTTGACGATGAAATTTCTGAAAAATGAGAGCGGTGCTCTGCCCGCCACACATTCCTGAGCCATGTGAAAGAGAAAGGTGGACTCTTTTTGGCTGTTTTTCTGGAGATATGTCCTCAGATTATTGGCCAGTGTTAGGTCGCCAAAGCCTGCGCGAAAATCAAAAAATATGGTTGAATTAAGAATTTCCTGGGGCTCTGGAGCTGCCATCCATCGGTGGAAATAGTTCTGCCAGGTGGAGTAGGGTTGGCACCATTTTGGATTTACAGCCATAATTTCACCAGGGCAGAGAGGGTATCCGCACTGGACAAGGTGATCAATGGCTTTTCGGGCAAATTCAGAAAAATATGCTATGGCATTTTTTTTTTGTGCCTCGTCTTTTGGATCCTCATAAATTATCGCATTATCCTGATCGGTTTGAAAAGTTTGCTCCCTGCGACCTTCGCTTCCCATGAGCAGCCAGCAATAACTGACAGGAGGTGGCCCCATTTCCTCTTCGAGAAGATTCAGGAGCCTTTCCAGGATATGGTCATTAATTATAGCGATCATTCTGGTAATGTTGCCGGCCTTTGCCCCTTCTCTGATCAGGCTGTAAATGGTCTCTGGGTTTTTCTTTGCCAGTTTGTACAATCCGCTGATTTCCTGTTGGGCAGCTATTTCTTTAAACAGGTGGTAGGGGGAATTTCCCTGGAGGTGCATGATATCGTGAGAGGTAAGAATTCCAACGATTTTTCCTTCTTTTTCAACGGCCATGTGATGAATTCCCGTTGCAATCATCTTCATAAGGACATCAAAGCAGGCAGTGTCTGCGGGAACAGAGTAGACATTATCTGTCATTACACATGTAACTTTGTCCTGGTAGTTCTGGCCGGCAGCCACCACTCTGATCCGCAGGTCCTGGTTTGTAAGGATTCCTGTTATATCGTCTGGGTTGTCAGCATCGTGAACCAGGAGGCAGCCGATCTGGTTTTGGGCCATATGGGAAGCTGCCATCTGGATTGTGGTGGTGGAGGAAACCGTATGGAGTTTTTTTATAACTTGTCCGGCATTTGTGGTGAAAAAAGAGAGATCACCGTCACTGGGACGTGAAAGTTTGTGGCAGCGTAACTCACGGTAAAAGGAATCTGTAAGCTTTTTGGTAAAGTCTTCGAGGTAATATTGGGCGACACTTTGATTTTTCTCAATTAATCGTAAGAAGTCTTGACGGGGAAGCAGGTAGCAAAAAGTATCTTCCACCGTCTCGATATTCAGATTTGCCACCCTGCCATGAATGATACCAAGGGCACCAATCGATGCGCCTGGGCCTCTGAAATCCTTCAGGGTAACATCGCCCTCGTCATCTACTATATAGGATTTAACTCCTCCCTGTTGGATAAGATACAGATGCGAGAGCTCAGTTTCATCAGCTTTCAGCAGTGTTGTTCCTCGTGGGAAAAATTCCATTGTACAGTGTTTGGCAAGACTTTGGCGAATGGCTTCGTTTAGATTGCTGAAGGGCAGGGTATTCTCAAGATATTTGTCAATGGAATCATATTGAACATGTTGCTTGTTTGCTGTGTCAGCCAGAGCCATGTGAAGACCTCTTGATTTAATAAGTAGACAAATACAGGGAGTCGAAGGTTTGAGTATATATTGCCATGATCATTAAATATAGCATATTGAAAACAAAGCGCTAAGAGCGAAATTAAAAATGAGTTGAACCAGAGAATACTCTGGAGAAGAGCCGTTTATTGTGAAAATATAAGATGGTGAGCATTGTATTTGATTTTTTTCTGTTGCAAAATTCCCGTAGTCTCACTAAAAATTTATAACTTACTGTTCATTTTGTAGTAGAGTGCTTGGCTTGTTGTCTGCTAAAACATGTATTAATGTATAGCATATCTTATGAAAATCGCTCTGTGAGACGTAAATCTTTTAGTCATTTTCAGTTATTAATTATTTCAGGAAATTAAAAAAGTTCCTTTCTATTGGTGCTTTCAGGAAAGATTCTGATTTTTTCTGATTTAACCAGGAGATATATATGAGCATTGAACCTTCATTTCTGCAACCTGAACAGTGTTGCCTGTATGTTGTTGATCCCCAGGAAAAGTTAATGGCACATATCCATGAAGCTGACCGGGTGGTGCATAATACTCGCCTGATGATCAACCTTGCCAGGATTCTTGATATTCCTTTACTGGCAAATACCCAGTACAAGAAGGGAATAGGTCCGCTGGTTCCTGAGCTTGCCAGTCTGCTGGAGGAGGTTCCCTGTCCAGATAAAATGACTTTCAATGGTTTGGCAAATAAGGAAGTTTGTGGATTCCTTGAAAAACTTCCCAAGGCGGTGGATACCCTTCTTCTGTGCGGAGTGGAGAGTCATATCTGTATTTACCAGACAGCGATTGGTGCCTTGCAAAAAGGGTATCGTGTCACTGTCGTTGCTGATGCAATTTCATCGCGAACTCCTGCAAACCATAGAATGGGACAGGAAAGGATGGCTGGCCTGGGTGCAATCATGAAACCTGCTGAAATGATAATTTATGAATTATTGCAAGAGGCAGGGACTAAGGAATTTAAAGCCATGCTCCCTTTTCTCAAATAAGCTTCGGCAGGGCTTATTGCACTTTACATACGCCGCTAAAATAAAAAATTACTAAACGAATTGAGTCGGGCGTACTCATTAAAAACAAACACTTGAAAAAGAATAATGACTGGTAACGAAGTTCGAAGACGTTTTATAGAATATTTTGCAAACAAGGGGCATAGTGCCCAGGATAGTTCATCATTAGTCCCTCACGATGATCCAACCCTGCTTTTCACAAACGCGGGTATGGTTCAGTTCAAACGGCTGTTTATGGGGGAGGAACAACGTGACTATAGCCGTGCAGTTACCTGTCAGCGCTGCGTACGAGCGGGCGGCAAGCATAATGACTTGGAAAATGTGGGCTACACCGCCAGGCACCATACCTTTTTTGAAATGCTTGGCAACTTTTCCTTTGGAGATTATTTCAAAAAAGAAGCCATTGACTATGCTTGGGAATTTCTCACAAAAGAATTGAATTTGCCTCCTTGAGGGAAGAATTGTTCGCCTGGGCGAAGAGGAGAATTTTTGGGCCATGGGCGATACAGGGCCATGCGGGCCTTGTTCAGAAATTCATATCGATTTGGGCAAGGAAGTAGGCTGTGATCGTCCTGACTGTGCTGTAGGTTGTGATTGTGATCGTTTCCTGGAGTTGTGGAATCTTGTCTTTATGCAGTTCTACCGTGATGAAAACGGTACAATGACTCGTCTGCCCAAGCCCTCCATTGATACAGGCATGGGCCTTGAACGAGTGGCAGCTGTACTGCAGGGAAAATTTAACAATTTTGATTCGGATCTGTTTACACCAATTATTGAGCATATATGTGCGCTTGCCAAAAAAGAATATGGTCTGGACAAAAATATAAACGCTTCCATGCGGGTCATTGCTGATCATGCTCGTGCTACCACATTTCTTGTGGCCGATGGTGTGCTGCCTTCCAATGAAGGGAGAGGATATGTTTTGCGCAGAATTATGCGTCGAGCCATACGTTTTGGCAGGACAATCGGGCTGAAAGGTCTGTTTTTCGGTACAGTTTGCGACAAGGTCCTCGATAATATGGAAGAGGCGTATCCACACCTGTCTAGTTCCAGGGAACTGTTGAACAAAGTAACCCATAATGAAGAGACTCGGTTCGGTGAGACCCTTGATCATGGTCTTGCCATGCTGGGAGAGAAAATCAGCTTGTTGAAAAGAGAGCAAGGTGATGATGCTCTCATCGACGGAGAGTTTATTTTTAAACTCTATGATACTTTTGGCTTTCCTGTGGACATTGTTCGCGATATAGCAATAGAAAAGCATGTTTCTTTTGATGAGGCCGGCTTTGAAGCCGCAATGGCCAAGCAAAGGGAGCAGTCCAGGCGCTCTTGGAAAGGAGTAGATGTTGACCACCTTTCCAGTGGAATTACCCAGTTGCTTGAAAAGGGAAAAAGCAGCGCCTTTGTTGGCTATACAACGAAAGCTGTAGACACAACTGTGGACGCAATAATAAATACTGAAGGTCTGCTCAGTGCTGATTGCTCTCAAGGGGAAAGGGTTCAGGTTTTATGTTCTCAAACTCCGTTTTATGCCGAGTCTGGAGGGCAGGTTGGTGATATTGGCACTATTTCATGGGAAAACGGGCAGATGCAGGTTGAGAGCACCACTGAGCCAGTCAAAGGACTTATTTTACATGAAGGGCTTATTCAGGAAGGTGTATTAAAGCAAGGGGTAAGCGTAAACCTGAGTGTGGCGGATGCAGTTCGCGATGCCACCGCCCTTAATCATACTGCTACCCACCTGCTGCATGCTGCAATGAAAGAAGTACTTGGAGATCATGTCAAACAGGCAGGTTCTCTTGTTGAAGAAGAACGGTTGCGTTTTGACTTTACCCATTTTTCACCAGTAAGTACGGGCGAAATTGTGGCCATTGAAAATATCGTTAACAATGAAATTCGTAAAAATATTGACGTGATGTCTGCTGTCTTGGATCGTGAAACAGCTATTAGTGATGGGGCTACGGCACTTTTTGGTGAAAAATATGATGATGAGGTGCGGGTAGTCTCCATAGGTGCTTTTTCAAAAGAATTATGTGGCGGTACGCACACAAGTGCAACTGGTGATATCGGCTTTCTGAAAATTGTCTCAGAAACTGGTATTGCTTCAGGAGTACGGCGTATTGAGGCGGTAACAGGAAAGCGAGCAGTTTCCTGGGCACAGAATTTGGTGAGTCAGGCGGGCGAGATCAGTGATATTCTTTCCGGACCCCTTGGAAGTGCTGGGGATAAAATCAAAACGCTCATGAAACGTCAAAAAGAGCTGGAGCAGGAAGTCGCCAGATTAACGGCAAAAATTGCTCTGTCTGATCTTGATGATCTCCTCTCCGGCGGCACCGATGTGAACGGTATAAAGGTGATTGCCTGTGAAGTAATGCTTGATTCCCCAAAGACCTTACGTGAAATCGGTGATAAAATTCGGGATAAGATGAAATCAGGTATTGCTGTAATTGGGGGGAATTTAAATGGCAAGGCCGCACTTTTATCGCTTGTCAGTAAGGATTTGACCAACACGGTTAAGGCTGGAGCACTTATCAGTGAGGTCGCCAAGATTGTAGGTGGCAAGGGTGGAGGGCGTCCGGATATGGCCCAGGCTGGCGGACCCATGGCTGATAAATTATCTGAAGCCATTGGCAAAGTACCTGAGATTGTTCAGGGCTTAATGGGGAAGTAAAGAAATCCTCACGCATACTGTTATTATAGAGAAAAATTGAGCATGCAGACAAAGGCGGAAAACAAAAGAATCGTCATTACCGGGGTCGGGCTGGCGTCCCCTAATGCAAGTAATTTAACTGAATTCAGACAAAAATTACTTGCAGGAACAAGTGGTATTTCAACAATTGACCTCCGTTATATGGATACAGCCCCTGCCGGAATCTGTTCATTTGCCGAAACAAAATATCGAAAAAAGAAAGAAAATAAACGGGGAACCCGGGCCGGCTGCATCAGCGTCTATTGTGCCAATGAAGCATTAGCCGACAGTGGTATAGATTTCAGTCAATATGATAAGTCTTCTACGGGTGTGTATATAGGCCTGACAGAGCATGGAACCGTTGAAACGGAAAATGAAGTCTATAATATCAGCTGTTTTGATTATAATGTAGATTACTGGACTCATCACCATAACCCGCGAACTGTCTTGAATAATCCAGCGGGCGAAATTACCATGAATCTTGGGATTACCGGCCCCCATTATTCAATTGGGGCAGCCTGTGCCGCTGGAAATGCTGCTTTAATTCAGGGTGTTCAGATGCTCCTTTTGGAAGAGGTGGATCTGGCCCTATGCGGCGGTATTTCAGAGTGTGTTGATTCTTTTGGTATTTTTGCAAGTTTTAGGGCCCAGGGAGCGTTAGCTGAACACAAAGATCCAACCAAGGCCAGCCGACCTTTTGACCTGGATAGAAATGGTATTGTAATTTCTGAGGGTGGTTGCGTCTTCACTCTTGAACGCCTGGATAAAGCACTGGCACGGGGGGCTAAAATTTATGGTGAAATAGCAGGCTATGCCATGAATTCTGATGCCCGTGATTTTGTTTTACCATATGGTCCACGCCAGGCAGAATGTATGAAAATTGCCCTTGCTAGAGCTGGAATGACAGCCAATGATATAACAATTATAAATACTCATGCCACAGGGACACGCCAGGGTGACATAGAGGAATGTAAAGCGATTCGTGAAGTTTTTCAGGATGCGTCCAACGTGTATGTAAATAATACCAAATCAACGATTGGACATGCCATGGGAGCGGCCGGAGTCCTGGAACTGGCCGGCAATCTGTCGTCATTTGAGGATAATATTGTTCATCCAACTATTAATCTGGATAGCTTGGATCCTGCCTGTGAATTACCCGGAATTGTCGCAAATGAACCGAAACAACTTGACAAGGTCGACACAATTTTGAATAACTCCTTCGGCATGGTTGGAATTAATTCAGTCGTAATTGTGAAAAGGTTTGATGCCTACTAATTTTTTTCTCTATGATTGTTGGCGTAAACACGCTAAAATTGTCGAGAATTCGAAGAGATTACCATTAATTTATATAGAGGATTGAAATGACCCGGGACGAAATCAGGGATATTATTATAGAAATCATTCAAGATATTGATGAAGAAGCGGAGTTCGATGGTCTGGATGCCGATGCGCCTTTGCGTGATCAGCTTGATCTGGATTCCATGGATTTTCTTGATATAGTGATGGAGCTGCGTAAGCGCTACCAGATTACAATTCCTGAAGAAGAATATCCAGAGCTTGCTACCTTAAATAGTTGTGTAAATTATCTTGAACCTAAACTTCAGAGCGTTGCTGTTAGCTGATTTTCAAGCCTAGCCTGGATCTGCCTCCAAAATTGAGGCATGATCACCTGATACAATCACAATTTCCTAGCCAATATTGGAGGTGAAAAGTCTGGAAGATTATCAGCTTATAATAATTGGCGGAGGCCTCTCCGGACTTGCTGCAGGTATACGAACGGCCCGCTTTGGTCAAAAAGTTCTCATACTTGAGCAGCACCATTTTCCAGGCGGACTCAATTCATTTTATTATCGCCAGGGGCATATACTTGAGACCGGCCTGCATGCCATGACCAATTTTGCTGAGCCCTCAAATCGGCATGCACCTCTCAACAGACTTTTCAGGCAGCTTAAACTTTCCCGAAAAAAATTTCAGACCCACGAACAGATCGGTTCTGAAATCAAATTTCAAACACATGGACTCAGGTTTAACAATGACTTTTCTTTCCTTGAAAGCGAAATAGAAAGAGAGTTTCCTGGTTCCCTGGATCATTTCCGTAATTTAGCCATGAAAGTTCAGGAGCATGACCCCTTTGCCTTGAGTAAGTGGCAGTCAACCCGCGAAATATTATCTATTACTCTTCGTAATAAAGTTCTTGAGGATATGTTATTGCTGCCACTCATGGTGTATGGCAATAGCGAAGAGCATGATATGGATTTTGGTCAGTTTGTTATAATGTTCCGCTCAATTTTTCTGGAAGGATTTTTTCGACCAGAGGGTACTATTCGAGATTTTCTCGATATGCTTGTAGAGCAGTATAAAAAATATGACGGGGAAATACGTTTTCAGACCAAAGTAGCAAAAATTGTCACCCATAAAGATCGTATACAGGGAGTCTTGTTGGAGAGCGGAGAGGAAATATCCTGCCGGGCTGTTTTGTCCACGGTAGGTATTCCTGGTACTGCCCATTTAAGTGATTGGCCCCTTGAGCTTGAAGCATATAGCGGAAAAATGAGTTTTATGGAGTCAATTTCAATTTTGCCCTCGTCCCAAAGACAATCGGTCCGATCCGATTCAACAATCATTTTTTATAATAACAAAGACGAGTTTCACTATAGCTGCCCAGACACCGCTATTGATGATTCCTGGGGAGTCATTTGTTTTCCTGAAAACTTTCAAGCTTTGGAAGAAGGAGATGTTTTTCAGGTAAGGGTCACCAATCCCGCCAATTATGAAATATGGCGTCAGGCTGGTTCCACACAGTATGAGCAGTTGAAAACAGAATCGTACACAAAATCACAGCAGACTGTGGGGAAAATAATTGGAAATTACTGGAAAGGTGCTGTTTTTCAGGACAGTTTCACCCCGACTACCATAGAGCGCTATACTGCCAAGGCTAAAGGAGCAGTCTATGGCAGTCCACTCAAGATTAAAGATGGATGCACACCCTGGCAAAATTTGTTTATTGCAGGAACTGACCAAGGCTATCTCGGTATCATTGGTTCAATGCTGAGCGGTGTTACCATCGTCAATCAACAGTTACTGCAATGAGTCTTGCAGAAGTCAGATTAACTTGGTAGAAATATATAATTTTTCTGCTATTAGATAACTATTAACTTTTCCCAAAAGTTCTTTGCTTGGCACACTCCAGAGTCCATGAAAGAACGTATTCTTATTATTGGACCATTACACTATGTCCTTTACACCGTTAAAAAATCTAAAAAGTTCATATGATACCATTGTGATCGGTTCAGGTCTCGGTGGTCTCACCTGCGCCAACCGCTTGGCAAGAGCCGGGCACAGTATTTTGTTACTTGAGCACCATACAAAACTCGGTGGCCTGGCCACCTGGTTTAAACGCAAAGGACATGTTTTTGATGTTTCCTTACATGGTTTTCCCTATGGAATGGTTAAAACCTGCAAAAAATATTGGAATAAGGCCATTAAAGATTCCATTGTCCAATTGGATAATATTGTCTTTGATAATCCCCAGTTTTCCTTGAAAACCTCTTTTGATAAGGAAGACTTTGTCAAAATTCTTAACCAGAAATTTCAAATAGAGATGAGTGTTGTTGACGAATTTTTTGCAACTGTCAACAAAATGAATTTTTATGATGATCAATCCATGACCACAAGGGAGCTTTTTGAAAAATTTTTCCCTGGGCGCAGTGATGTTCATCGTCTCTTGCTTGAACCAATAACATACGCTAATGGTTCAACCCTTGATGAGCCGGCTATTACCTATGGTATAGTTTTTTCGAATTTTATGAATCGTGGCGTTTATACTTTCGAAGGTGGCACTGATAAACTCATCCACATGATGCAAGACGAGCTTGTCGCCAATGGGGTCACTATTTGCACTAAAGCCAGAGTGAATAGGCTTATCATCGAAAAAGATAGAATTACCGGGGTAATCGTCGGCAATAAAAAAATTCATGCCAAGTCTGTGGTTTCTAACAGTGGTATAACAAATACGGTAACAAATCTTGCTGGCCGTGAACACTTCAGCCCTGATTACCTCGAACGTTTTGATGCTGTAAAAGTAAATAATTCAAGCTGCCAGGTGTATTTTGGGGTCAAACAAGGTGAGCGTTTTGATGATGTTGGAGATTTGCTTTTTACCTCCACGGCAAAACAGTTCTCTTCAGAAGAAATGCTTGATATGCAGACCAAGAGTCGAACTTTTTCTATTTATTATCCGAAAACGCGGCCAGAGAAACCTGATTATACTGTCGTTGCTTCTATGAATGGTAATTATGATGACTGGATGAGGCTTGATGATACAGAGTATGAAAAGGCTAAAGTCGATATGATTGAACGCTCCTATAATGATCTTGAGCGCTATATTCCAGGCATCAGGGAAAAAGTTGATTGGGTTGAGGCAGCGACTCCGCGGACCTTTAACCGTTATACCCTGCATACTAAAGGTACTTCCTTTGGTACGAAGTTTGAGGGTCTTGAAATTTCCAGGTCCATCTATAAAGAGCTGCCCGGTCTTTTTCATGTTGGATCGGTGGGGATTATCATGAGTGGTTGGCTAGGTGCCATTAACTATGGTGTTATTGTGGCAAATGATGTTGATGGTTATTTAAGAAGCTGAGAGATTGAATTGTTAATGGAAGATTTTACAGGTCAGGTTGTTGTCGTTACCGGCGCAACAAGAGGTATTGGACGAGCGGTCACTGAGGCATTTCTTGAAAAGGGGGCAACTGTAATCGGCATTTATGCAGGAAACGTTGCCGCTGCGGCAGCATTGCAGCAAGACTGTACAGAAGCGGGCCAACGTCTGCAACTTCATAAATGTGATGTTTCAAATTATTCTGAGGTTTCAGCACTCTTTCAACTTATAGAAGAAGAGTTTGATGTCATAGATATTCTGGTCAGTAATGCGGGTATACGCAGAGATGGTGTTCTTGCCATGCTCAAGGAAGAGGATTGGCGCCGTGTTATCGATGTAAATCTGACAGGAAGTTACACCATGGCAAAGTTTGGCGTAAATCTTATGTTGAAAAAGCGATACGGGCGTATCATTTTTGTCACGTCTCCCATGGGGCATCTTGGCTTTGCCGGACAAGCAAACTATGCGGCATCAAAGGCCGGTCAGGTCGGAATGATGAAGTCTCTGGCTAAAGAAACAGCAAAGCGAAAGATTACGGTTAATTGCGTTTCCCCAGGTTTTATTGCAACTGATTTTATTGCAGACTTAACGGAAAGTCAGATGAAAGAGTATAAGAAGCTCGTTCCAGCCAAACGCTTTGGTGCTCCGGAAGAAGTAGCAGATGCAGTGCTTTTTCTGGCAGGTTCACGTAGTGCCTATATTACTGGTTCAGTGCTGGAAATAACTGGTGGTTTGTAATGGATCTCCAGAGCGAATCTTTTGTTGAAAAGCGTATTCCACATCGCTCTCCTTTTCTCTGGATTGACAAGGTCCTTGACTTAACAGCAGATTCCATTCAAGCAGAAAAATATATCTCCAAAAATCTTGAGCTGTTTACAGGGCATTACCCTGGACACCCTCTTATGCCTGGGGTGCTCTTATGTGAAGCCGTTTTCCAGGCAGGTGCACTTTTAATCGCTGAAAAATTTCGGCAGGAAACTGGCAGGGATGAGATGGCCCAATCTGTGCCAGTGCTCACCAGAATCCAGAATGCAAAATTCAAACGCCAGGTGCATCCAGGCGATACGATTCTTGTGACAGCAAAGTTAAAAGAACGTCTTGGAAGTGCCTGGTTTTTAAAGGGATCTGTCCATTTGGCTAAAAAGGTGGTAATCCAGGTGGACTTTGCCTGTATGCTTAGTAAGATAGATTGATTAATTGAATATTATAGAAATATTTCATGTTCGCCAAGCATTGGGAGTTGAAAAAAAGGAAGAAGTGTGAGCTTTTTAAATCTTGAGAATAAAAAAATTGTTATTTTTGGCCTGGCCAATAGAAAATCGGTCGCTAGTGCCATTGGCCGAACTCTTGCCGAAAATGGAGCGGAAATCATTCATGTTGTTCGCACTGAGGAAAGAGCAAAAACCGCCCGAAAATTATTTCCAGGCTCTGCTGTTTTCATCTGTGATGTTGAAGAAGAAGAAAATATTATTCGGGTTCGAGATGAGATAGCTGAACATTCAAAAGACAAGATCCATGGTTTGGTTCATTCCATTGCCTTTGCCAATTATTCAGAAGGAATGAAACCATTCCATCAAACCTTGAAAAAGGATTTTCTCCAGGCAATCGATATATCGTGCTATTCACTTCTGGCAATCAGTAACCATTTTAGAGAGTTGTTGGAAGAGGACGCATCGGTTGTCACCATCTCCATCTCAACGACAAAAATGGCTGCAGAAAATTATGGATATATGGCACCGGTGAAAGCAGCTCTTGAATCGTCACTTTGTTTTCTTGCCAAGAGTTTTTCGTCTTTTTCTCAGGTGCGTTTCAATGCTGTTTGTCCTGGTCTTTTGAAAACATCAGCTTCGGCAGGTATTCCTGGATACGTTGATAGTTATCTTTTTGCCGAAAAAGTCATTTTACGAAAAAAAGCATTACAAACCAGTGAAGCTGCCAATACCGCAGCGTTTTTACTTTCACCACGATCCTCAGGAATAAACAGCCAATGCATTGTTGTTGATGGTGGTATGGCTATAAATTATTTTGACACAGATATCGTTCGTAAAGCAGTTTCCTGAAGGAACGATTCCATTAATTTTTTCTAAGTATAAATTATTCCATGCGATTTTCTCAGGTATGCCTTCATCCGTTCGGCTATGAACTCCCGCCACATATTGTCTCTTCCGATGATTTGGAAAAGAGGCTTGCACCAGTGTACCAAAAATTGAAACTGCCTGAGGGCAGGCTTGAATTGATGAGCGGCATTCGTGAACGCCGGTTCTGGGATAAAGGAACACGGCCAAGTACAGTTGCTGCAAAAGCAGGAGCAAAAGCGCTTGAAGCTGCCAATGCTGCACCTGACGATATAGAATGCCTCATGTTTACTTCAGTCTCACGGGATATGATGGAACCGGCAACTGCAGCCTTTGTCCACCGCTCCTTAGGCTTATCCAAAAGCTGTCATCTTTTTGATCTGTCTAATGCCTGTTTGGGTTTTTTAAACGGTATGATTCTGCTTGCCAGCATGATTGAGCTTGGGCAGGTAAAAAAAGGATTATTGGTTGCTGGCGAAACTGCAGAAGGCCTCGTTGAGTCAACCCTGAACCATCTCTTATCAAACCAGAGCTTGACAAGAAAAAATATAAAGCCGGCTTTTGCCTCATTGACTATCGGGTCTGGAGCTGTTGGTTTGGTGCTTGAAAGTCGTCGTCAAAATGATACTGGTCATTATCTTGTCGGTGGAACTTGTCGGGCTAACACTGATCATAATGAACTTTGTCAGGGTGGACTGAATGCGGAACAGGGTACACTTATGTCCACGGATTCAGAGTTGCTGCTTGAAAAAGGTATTGAAACCGCCAGTGACTGCTGGACTGATTTTTTAAGCACTCTTGGCTGGCAGAAAGAATCAATTGATCGATTTTTTTGCCATCAGGTAGGGCGTGTTCATGCACAGCATCTTTTCAACACTCTGGGACTTGATCCTGAACGCAATTTTGAAACCTTGCCAATCCTTGGGAATATTGGTTCGGTGTCAGCACCTATAACAATGGCTCTTGGCATAGAACAGGGGCAGCTTGTTCAGGGGCAAAGGGCAGCGCTGCTTGGCATAGGTAGCGGTATTAATTCCCTGATGCTTGGCGTTGAATGGTAATGAGCAATTCATTGCAGCTCGCAGAATATCCATTTAAACCCAAAGAGATAGAAATTGATGGACATCGATTGTCCTATGTTGATGAAGGGGCTGGTTTGCCCATTGTCATGGTACATGGCAATCCGACCTGGTCTTATATGTATCGTCATGCAATCACATCGTTGCGCGCTGGGTATAGAGTAATTGCCCCGGATCATATCGGCTGCGGCCTGTCTGAAAAACCGCAATCCTATGTGTATACCTTACAAAACCATATCAAAAACCTGGATGCTTTGCTTACAAGGCTTGAGATCAAATGTTGCGTCCTTATGGTCCATGACTGGGGCGGGGCAATTGGTATGGGATGGGCGGGCAGAAATCCTGATAAAGTTGCAGGTGTAGTGGTTCTCAATACGGCAGCGTTCAGGTCCCAGCGTATACCTTTTCGAATTGGTATCTGTCGATGGCCATTTTTGGGAGAATTTCTCGTGCGTGGTCTTAACGGTTTTGCTGGTGCTGCTACCTCTATGGCTGTTCATAAAAAAATGACCTCAGCTGTGAAAAAGGGATTTCTTTTCCCCTATGACAATTGGCATAACAGGGTCGCTGTCTTTCGCTTTGTTCAGGACATTCCACTGAGTGAGAATCATCCATCCTGGCAGGAATTGCTTCGAGTTGAAACGGAGCTTGGAGCTTTAAAGGAAAAACCCATGCTGATCTGCTGGGGAGGACGGGATTTTTGTTTTAACGATCATTTTTATGAAGAGTGGCAGCAGCGCTTTCCACACGCTCATTGCCATTATTTTCCCGATTCCGGCCATTATATCCTGGAAGACTCAAGGGGAGAGGTTCTCCAGCTTGTTTCTGCTTTTTTAGAAAAAGAAATATCAACCTGATTTCCTTTGACCTAAGGTTCGAGTATGAATTGTAATATCGCTAATGCCTTAGATGAAGTTTCTGCTCGTTTTCCTGAGCAGGCAGCACTTGTTGTAACCAAAGGTAAGGGCTATAAAACCATGACGTTTCGAGAACTTCGAGATAGTAGTGGTGGTTATGCCATCACCCTTGGTCAGGGAGGAGTGCGGCCTGGAATGCGGGTTATGCTGATGGTCCGTCCCTCTCTGGAATTTGTCAGCCTGACCTTTGCTCTCTTTCACCTTGGGGCGACAGTTATTCTAATTGATCCGGGTATGGGGTATAAAAATCTGCTACGGTGTATTGGTTCCGTTAAACCTGATGTCCTTATAGGCATCTCCAAGGCACTTCTTTTTTCATGGATTTTTTCCAAATCTTTTCTAACTGTGAAAAAACGATTTTGTGTTGGATTTGGCTTTGGAATTTTAGGAAAAGTACTGTATGCGGCTACCTTTGATGTTTCTCTCAATAAAATTCAGCCACGCTTTGCCAATGCTGATGACCTTGCTGCTGTAATTTTTACAACAGGATCCACTGGTCCTCCCAAAGGTGTGCAATACACCCATGGTGTTTTTCATGCCCAACTTCAGCTTATTCGCGATCATTACAACATAGGGGCAGGAGACGTTGATCAACCTTGTTTTCCTCTTTTTGCTCTGTTTTCAACAGCCTTAGGTGTCAAGGCTGTTATACCGGATATGGATCCAACCAGGCCAGCACAGGTTGACCCTCCCAAATTTATAAGGACTCTGCAAGATCAGGCTGTAACCTATTCTTTCGGCTCTCCTGCAATCTGGAACGTTGTCTCCAATTATTGTTTGGAGCATAATATTGTTTTGCCTCTGCGTAAAATTTTGATGGCAGGAGCACCTGTGTCAGGTGAACTTATTGAACGGGTAAAAAAGTGTATGTCACCCGATGGAGAGATCTTCACACCTTATGGCGCGACTGAAAGTTTGCCTATCTCTTCTATTTCCGGCACTGAAATTGTTAATAACACCTGGGCCATAACCTGTAAAGGTGGAGGGACATGTGTGGGTAGTCCCTTGCCTGGGATAGATATTCGTGTCATTCAACCTGTCGAAGCTGAAATTGAAAAATGGCAGGATGCTTGTGAATGTAGCCCTGGTGAGATTGGAGAAATTGTCGTCAAGGGACCTGTGGTAACCAAAGCATATGATAATAATCCTGACGAAACAAGCCTTGCGAAAATTACAGCAGGGAAAGAGTTTTGGCACAGGATGGGTGATATGGGGTATTTCGACGATGCTGGAAAATTATGGTTTTGTGGGCGTAAAGCACACCGAGTTTTTACTCACAATGGGGTGATGTATACAATCCCCTGTGAGGCTCTTTTTAATAATCATCCTGATGTGTTTCGCTCTGCCATGGTTGGTGTTGGCAAAGGTCCCGAGAAGAAACCAGTTCTTGTGGTTGAGTTAAAACAAGAGGTGAAAAATCAGGAGAAATTATTTGCGCAATTACTAAGTATTGCGCAGTCGAGCGAACTCACTTGTATGATTGAAACATTTTTGATTCATCCCTCGTTTCCAGTTGATATCAGGCATAACGCCAAAATATTCAGAGAAAAAATCGCTGTTTGGGCGGAAGAAAAACTCAACGGATAAGGATAAAAGAGATACTCTGGGAGAGGTATTACTGCACATGAAAAAGGCACTTGTGACGGGAGGAGGAGGTTTTATCGGTCTCGCTCTTACAAAAGAGCTTATTCGTCAAGGGATTAAGACCACCGTTGTTGGCAGAAATAAATATCCGGCAGCAATTGAAATTGGAGCAAATTCTCTTGTTGGCGACCTTTGTGATAGAGAGTTTTTACTTGATGCTTTTGCCGGACATGACCTGGTTTTTCACGTTGCGGCTAAAGCAGGTGTTTGGGGAAGTTATAACTCCTATTATCGCGTTAATTATATTGGAACTAAAAATGTTGTAAGTGCATGCAAGAAAAATGGCATCAGGTCACTGGTCTATACCAGTACACCAAGCGTTGTTTTTAATAGAGGTGATATTTCTGGCTCGGATGAAACATTACCGTATGCAGATAAAGTGCTCTGTCATTATGCGAAAACGAAAATAATGGCTGAAAAATTGGTCCTTGAAGCCAATTCAGATGCACTTAAAACAACAGCGCTTCGGCCTCATCTGGTCTGGGGGCCGGGTGATACAAATCTCATTCCCAGGTTACTCGCACGGGGCCGTGAGAGGAGTTTGCGCATTGTAGGTGATGGTAAAAATCTGGTTGATATTTCTTATATTGATAATGTGGTTAGTGCCCATATACTTGCTGCCCGTAATCTGGAGAGCACTGGCTCAGCAGCTGGTGAAGCTTTTTTTATCTCCCAGGGGGAACCTGTCTCTCTGTGGGCATGGATAAACTCGCTGTTTATAGCCTTAGATATTCCGCAAGTTCAAAGGAAAATTTCATTTCGAGCAGCCTTTTTGGTCGGATCCTTTTTAGAAATAATTTATAGCCTTTTTCAAATAAATAATGAACCAAAAATGACTCGGTTTGTCGCTGAACAATTAGCTAAATCTCACTTTTTTAGTATTGAAAAAGCGAAAAATATTCTCAACTATCATCCTGAAGTATCTACATCGGATGGCCTCGACCAACTCATCGAATGCCTGAGGACCAAAAAAAATAATGGTTTATAAGCAAGCATAAGAAATTATTTTTTTTCTTTCTCTTACAGGTCGCATCTCTCTGGAAACTCTTCCGGCGCAGTGGAAAATCCCCTTTTTTCAACATTGGCTAGAGCTATGTCCAAGCTCTCGATAAGCATGCAAAAGAAACCTGTATTCGGCGGCTTGTTCATTTGTAATGTTTTGTAATTAAACACATTTTTAATGTAAAAATGAATGTTGTTCAAAGTGTGATAAAAATCGGCGCTGATAAGATGCATCAGGAAAAGTGATATGTCATTTGGAGAAAAAATATTTGACAGCATTAAGATTATTCAGTACTTATCTCCTCGTAACGATGAATAGCCATTCACTTTTTTGGCATCTTTTTAACGTTTTCTAAGTAATCAGGAGCGGTTAGCATGATCACAATAGATGAAACGCTGATTATCCACATCATCAACATGATCCTCATGATGATCGTCTTAAACACTATCCTCTATAAGCCTATTCAGGAGATTTTAAAGAAACGGGAAGGCAAACTCGGATCTTTAAATAACGATGTCGAGCAGTTTGAAAGAAATGCACGGCAGCGTCAGGAGGAAGTTGACAGGAAAATGCGTGAGGCTGGAGCGAAAGCAAAAAAAGCTTTAGATGGAGCTCGAAGTGAAGCGCAGGTTGCCGGTTCTGAAAAGATAGCAGCCATTCGTGCAGAGGCAGAGGGTGAAAAAGATAAGCAACTTGGCGATATTCGCTCTCAAATTGACGCAGCCAGAAAAGAACTTCAGGCTAATACTGAAGGGTTTGCCAAAGATATGGCAGGCAAGATACTTGGAAGGAGTCTGGAAGCATGAGCAAGAAAATAGTTAGAGTTTTTATCCTGGCGTTTTTTGCACTTGCCATAAGCATGGCACCAAGTGCTTTCGCGAGTTCGGATGCGAGTCACGCTCCGGCTCAAGCTGCCACACATGGCGAAGCGGTAGACCAACATGCCTCACCCCAAAGCACAAGCGATTCACATGCTGTGGTTGAAGGGCATGGCGACGCAGCTGCTGGTCATGGTGAAGTGCATGGTGGATCTCTGAGCCCAACAAAATTAAAGGACCTGTTCTGGCGAACGGTCAACTTCATTGCTCTGCTCATTCTCCTTATTAAATTTTTAGCCAAACCCATCGCAAATGGTCTGGCCGGAAGGCAGCAGCGAGTAAAAGAAGAGTTGGAAGACCTGCAGGCAAAGCGTGATGAAGCTGAACGCTCATACAAAGAATTTGAGTCACGTCTTGCAGGCATGGAAAAAGAAATGGAAGTCGTCGTGGAAAAAGCAGTCGCACAGGCTCAGGTGGAAAAGGTGAGAATCCTTGATGAGGCTGAGAAAGCTGCTGATGATATTAAGCGCCAGGCTGAAGCCGCCGTACAGGCCGAACTTGTTGAGGCTAGAAAAACCCTTCAGAATGAGGTGGCAGATCAAGCTGCCGCTATGGCAGAAGAGTTGATTGTGAAAAATTTGACGGCTGATGATCAGGTTAAAATTACCGAACAGTATCTTAACAGGGTGGGTGCGGTACAGTGAGACAAACAATATTAGCACGACGGTATGCGAAAGCACTTTTTGCCTTGGGCAAAGAGCAAGAGAAATTTGAGAGCTACAGTGAAACGCTTTCAGCGATTGGCAAGTTGTATGTAGATACTCCTGAAATAGGGGATTCGCTGACTAACCCACTGTATCCTCTTGAGGCAAGGCAGAAGGTTATGGCAAAAATTGCCGAAATCGTCAAAGCCGATACAATCCTAACCAGTTTTTTAAATCTGGTGGTTGAAAAAAAACGCGCAGGAATTTTGCCGGATATAGCAGATGAAATGCAAGTAATGGTAGATCAGGAACAGAATATTAGTCATGGTTCTGTTGTTTCCGCTATCGAGCTTGATGATGCTTTAATGGAGAAGATTCAGGCAGCATTGGAAAAAATAACAGGCAAAAACGTTATCCTGGAAACTCAGGTCGATCCAAACATAATTGGTGGTATTATCGCCAAGGTCGGTGATCTTGTGTTGGATGGAAGTATCAGGACGCAACTTAATGGATTAAAAGAATCTATCAAGGGGAGATAATAGTCAAATGCAGATCAAAGCTGAAGAAATAAGTCAGATTATTAAGGATCAAATCGCTGGCTACGAAAGTGATGTTGACCTGAAGGAAACTGGAACTGTACTATCGGTTGGTGATGGTATCGCTCGTGTTTATGGTGTTGAAAATTGTCAGGCCATGGAGCTGCTTGAGTTTCCTGGAAATATTTTCGGCCTTGCCCTCAACCTTGAAGAAGACAACGTTGGTTGTGCTGTTCTGGGTGATGTTAGAAACATTAAAGAGGGTGACATCGTAAAACGGACAGGAAAAATTGCCGAGGTTCCTGTTGGGCCTGAGATGGAAGGACGTGTTGTTGATGGTATTGGTCAGCCAATCGATGGAAAAGGACCCATCAACGCAAAGAATTCAAGTAAAATTGAAGTCCTTGCTCCTGGCGTTATTGCTAGAAAGGGTGTCCATGAGCCATGTTACACAGGCGCAAAAGCCATTGACTCCATGACTCCTGTTGGAAAAGGTCAGCGTGAGCTTGTTATTGGTGATCGCCAGATTGGCAAAACTGCTGTTTGTGTTGATGCCATTATCGCGCAGAAAGAGACAGACGTTCATTGTATCTATGTTGCAATTGGCCAGAAAAAATCGACTGTTGCCCTGGTTGTTGAAGCCTTGCGGAAACATGGCGCCATGGATTACACCACTGTTGTAGCAGCTTGTGCATCTGATCCAGCACCAATGCAGTATGTCTCTGCTTTTGCCGGTTGTGCCATGGGTGAATACTTCCGTGATAACGGTCAGCATGCTTTGATTATCTATGATGATCTTTCCAAACAGGCTGTCTCTTATCGTGAATTGTCACTTCTGCTTCGTCGTCCTCCAGGACGTGAAGCATATCCTGGTGATATTTTCTTTAACCATTCCCGCCTGCTTGAGCGTGCCTCAAAAGTCAGTGACGAATTAGGAGCAGGTTCTTTGACCGCGCTACCAATCATTGAAACACAGGCTGGTGACGTTTCAGCATATATTCCAACAAATGTTATTTCGATTACTGATGGTCAGGTATATCTTGAGCCAAGTTTATTCTTTGCTGGCGTTCGACCAGCCATTAATGTTGGACTATCGGTTTCCCGTGTTGGTGGTGCTGCTCAGGTGAAGGCAATGAAACAGGTTGCAGGTACACTACGTCTTGATCTCGCCCAATATCGTGAGCTCGCCGCATTTGCCGGTTTTGGCTCTGATCTCGATGCAGCTACCCAGGCTCAGCTTACCCGTGGTGAGCGACTTGTTGAAATTCTCAAGCAGCCGCAGTATCAACCGCTGCCGATGGAAAAACAGGTAACAATTCTTTTTGCTGGTGCTCAAGGCTATCTCGACGAACTACCAGTTGACACCTTGGCCGAATACGAGCAGGAAATGTATACCTATGTAGAAACTAATGAGCCATCTATATTTAGTGAACTGAAAGAACAGGAAGAAATTACTTCCTCCATTGAAGATAAAATGAAAAGGACATTGACAGCCTTTGGTGAGAGCTTCAAGGCGACAAAAGGCCTTAACTAAGCAAAAGGATATTTTCCCATGCCTGGATTAAAGGATGTCAAAACAAAAATAGAGGGTGTATCTAAAACTTCACAGATCACCCAAGCCATGAATATGGTTGCTTCTGCTAAGCTGCGAGGCGCCCAAGAGAAGATGGAAGCTTTCAGGCCCTATACTGAGAAATTTACTGCGGCAATGGGAAATCTCTCAGGCGGAACAGAAGGTGGTAATCTCCCACTCATGGAAATCCGTGATGTCTCTACGGTTGAAATAGTGGTTGTTACATCTGATCGTGGACTTTGCGGTAGTTTTAATACAAATATTATTACTGCTGCAGAAAAACTTATGCGCAAATATGAAGCTGAAGGGAAAAAAGTAAGCTTTGTATGTGTTGGTAAGAAATGTAATCAAATCTTTAGGAAAACCGGTAAAGTCAGAGCAGCCTACATAGATATCATGGGTACTTTCCAGATGTTTAATGCTCGGGAAATATCACATAATGTTTCAGCAAATTTCACTGCTGGAGAAAGTGATCAAGTAGATTTGGTATATGGTAAGTTTCACTCAGTTGCTGTTCAAAAACCGGCAATAGAAGAATTACTTCCTATTAAACCTATCGAAAGCGATGGATCTGACGCTAGTAGTAGTGATGAAATTACCGGAGCATATATTTATGAACCAGAACCAGGCGAGATCATGGAAGTGTTACTTCCATTGTACCTGAATGTTCAGGTTTATCATGCAATGCTTGAGGTTGGTGCTAGTGAGCATGCAGCACGAATGACAGCCATGGATAACGCAACGAACGCCTGTAAGGATATGATCAGTGAACTGACTCTGCTTTATAACAAAGCACGGCAGGCAGCAATTACTGGTGATTTGATGGACATTGTCGGTGGTGCAGAAGCGTTAAAAGGATAATTTGGTACAGTGTGTACTTCATCTGATAGAGGAGGCCATTAGAAATGGGTGATTCACGAGTTGGTAAAATTATACAGGTTATTGGACCAGTTGTAGATGTTGAGTTTGAACCTGGCGATCTTCCGGATATTATGAATGCTTTGACTATAAGCAATCCGGCAATTGACGATACAGAAGGAAACTTGGTTGTTGAGGTTGCTCAGCATCTTGGGGATAACGTAATTCGTGCGGTTGCTATGGATCAGACCGATGGTCTTGTCAGGGGAATGCCTGCCACAGATACAGGTTTGCCTATAACCATCCCTGTTGGTGCTCCTGCACTTGGCCGTATCATGAATGTTGTAGGACGACCTGTTGATGGCTTGGGTGATATCGACGCCAGTAAAACCATGCCTATCCATCGATCTGCTCCAGAATTTACCGAACAGGACACTGAGGTAAACGTACTGGAAACTGGCATCAAGGTTATTGACCTGCTGGTTCCGTTCCCACGTGGTGGTAAAATGGGATTATTTGGTGGTGCTGGTTGTGGTAAGACAGTTATCATGATGGAAATGGTTAACAATATCGCCATGCAGCATGGTGGTATTTCCGTCTTTTGCGGTGTAGGTGAGCGTACTCGTGAAGGAAACGATCTTTACATGGAAATGAAAGAGTCTGGCGTACTTCCAAAAGCCGCTCTTGTTTATGGACAGATGACAGAACCTCCGGGAGCTCGTTCTCGTGTTGCTCTAACAGGTCTGACAGCAGCTGAGTATTTTCGTGATGAAGAAGGACAGGATGTTCTGTTTTTTGTAGATAACATCTTTCGCTTTACCCAGGCCGGTTCTGAGGTATCCGCACTTCTTGGACGTATTCCTTCAGCTGTTGGTTATCAGCCAACCTTGGCAACAGATCTTGGCGCTCTACAGGAACGAATTACATCAACGACTAAAGGCTCTATTACAGCTGTACAGTGTGTTTATGTACCTGCTGATGACTTGACCGATCCTGCGCCTGCTACCACCTTTGCCCATCTTGACGGAACAGTTGTTCTTTCCAGGCAGATTTCTCAGCTCGGTATTTATCCAGCTGTTGATCCGCTTGACTCCACTTCCCGTATTCTTGATCCAAATGTTGTTGGTGAAGAACATTACAAGACAGCACGTGGTGTCCAGGTGGCTCTTCAGAAGTATAAGGATCTACAGGATATTATAGCAATTCTTGGTATGGATGAGCTTTCTGAAGAAGATCAGCAGACTGTTAACCGTGCTCGTAAGGTCCAACGTTTTCTCTCTCAACCGTTCTTTGTCGCTGAAGTATTTACTGGCATGGATGGTAAATATGTCAAAGTTGAAGATACTGTTAAAGGCTTCAAAGAAATTCTTGAAGGCAAACATGATGATCTTCCTGAGACAGCCTTTTACATGGTTGGAACAATTGAAGAAGCGGTTGAAAAAGCAGCAAGTGAAAAAGCTGAGGCTTAATAAAGCCCAAAAGAATAACCGAGGTTTTACTCATGGCACAGATTCATCTCGAAGTTGTAACTCCTACAGGGCCAGTTATCAGTGATGAAGTTGACATTGTTACTGCTCCAGGTCATGGTGGTGAATTTGGCGTACTTGCAAACCATGCGCCTTTTTTAAGCACAATAAAAACCGGCACCCTGAGCTTCAAAAAAGATAAACAGACCAAATACCTTATGATAAGCGGTGGTTTTTCTGAAGTATCCAATAATAAAATCACTTTTTTAGTTGAAAGTGCTGAATATGGACACGATATCGATGTCGATCGTGCAATGCAGGCAAAGGAAAGAGCTGAAAAAAGATTGGCTCAAGCCATGCAAAAAGCAGAGAAAATGAACCTCACTCGCGCTGAAGCTGCTCTTCAACGTGCTTTAGCACGACTACAGGCTGCAGAAAGATCTCGTAGCTAATATTTAGCAAAATTTGTTTAATTAGGCCGCCCATTTGGGCGGCCTTTTTTTTTGATCATTCTTTTTAATGTGCAAACTTGTCATATTGGGCAATTTTTGCTAATCTTGTCCGGTTGTGTCCAAGGTTGAGAATATGTGAGAGGAGGAATCATGAAACCTAAAGAAAGACTTGCCATTCCTCGGCAGGAACCCAAAGAGTTAGCTCCAGCAGAACGTATTACAAATTTCAAGGAAGTAACTTTTGGATTTGATGAGGAAACCGCCATTCGTGAGGCTAATAGATGCCTGCAGTGTAAAAAAGAACCTTGTCGTACAGGATGTCCTATAAAAAATGATATACCTGAATTTATACGCCTGATCCGTGAAGGTAAATTTGAAGAAGCGTATTGGAAAGATCGGGAAACCAATACAATGCCAGCTGTATGCGGAAGAGTGTGTCCCCATGAATTCCAATGTGAAGGATCTTGCGTTCGTGGCAAAAAAGGAGACCCTGTTTCCATTGGCATGTTAGAACGTTTTCTTACCGATTGGATGGTAGCGAACAAGAAAAGTATGGCCCTTGATTGTGCTCTTCCAAATGGAAAAAAAGTTGCCATCGTTGGTTCAGGGCCTGCAGGTATTTCAGTTGCCTTTTATCTCTCTCGAAGGGGGTATAAATGTACCATCTTTGAAAAATTACCCGTTTTTGGCGGCATGTTATCAGTAGGTATTCCTCACTATCGCCTGCCTAGAGATATAATTGGTGCTGAACTTTATGCCTTAAAAAATTGTGGCGTTGAAATTATTTTCGGTACAGAGATTGGCAAGGAGAAATCCTTGGAACAATTACGTGAAGATGGCTATGGTGCTGTTTTTGTTGGTGTTGGCGCCCATGATAGTAGAAAACTTGGCATAGATGGCGAAATGGAGACAGAAGGTGTTCTCCATGGTGTTGACTATCTCCGGAAAGTTTTAACAGGTGAGGATATTAACATCGGCAGAAAAGTTGTTGTGGTTGGGGGCGGAAACGTCGCCATAGATGTTGCCAGGACGGCATTGCGAAAAGGCTCAGATCAAGTCTTTATTCTCTACAGAAGGACAAAAGATGAAATGCCTGCCTCTAAAATTGAAATTCATCATTTGGAAGAAGAGGGTGTTAAAATTGAAATGTTAGCTGCACCTGTTAAAGTACACTCTGAAAATGGCAAACTCACTGGCGTTGAGTGCATTAAAATGGAGCTTGGGCCTCCTGATGAATCAGGTAGAAGGCGACCTGTGCCGAAAAATGGTTCCAATTTCATTATAGAGGCAGACGCCATAATTCCAGCTATCAGTCAGCAGGTCAATCACACCGTTGATAAGGGTGTTGAGTTTGAAAAGACCAGCTGGGGTACATATGATGTTGATCCAATAACCCTGCAAACCAGTGTTGAATGGATATTTGCTGGTGGTGATAATGTCCTTGGGCCTCAGACCGTTGCAAAAGCTGTTTATCAGGGAAAAGTGGCAGCAGAGTCCATTGATCGCTACCTGCAAGGTCTTGATATTAAGGAAGAAAGGCAGTATCCATGCTATATGGTTGATTGGTAGAAAGAATTAATCAGTAAATAAGAAAAGGTCTCGTAACATGAAGAATGTTTCGGGACCTTTTTTTTAGCGCTTGATTGCAGCAGTAGTATGGTGCTCGACATATCCCCTGATACCATCGGCAATCTGTTCACCGACTTTATTGAGGTATTCAGGTTTACGGAGCAGTTCTGATTCTCTAGGATTTGTTATAAAAGATATTTCAGCAAGCACGGCAGGCATCTGGGCACCTATCAATACATAAAAAGGAGCCTGCTTTACACCAAGATTTTTCACCTTATACGTCCCTTCAAGACCACTGACAATACTTCCATGCACATACTCTGCAAGCCTGGAAGATTCCTCAATTTTAGAGTTTTGCATCAGGTCTGATAAAATATCTTGCAAATCACTGATATTATGGGTTGATGTCGCATTTTCAAGGGCGGCTACACGCATGGCTTCAGCGTTGGTGGCTAAATTGAGATAGAATGTTTCAATCCCTTTAACTGACTTGGAAGGATGGGCATTGACATGTATTGAGACAAAGAGGTCAGCCTTTTCTGTATTGGCAATAGCAGTACGTTCCTCAAGAGGCAGGTAGGTGTCACGGGTTCTGGTCAGAACTACTTCATACCCGTATTGATTTCGCAGGGTCTCTGCAGCGTTTTGGGCAACCGACAACACAATATTTTTTTCCTTCAGACCAAAGGCCATTGCACCTGGGTCTTTGCCTCCATGTCCAGGATCAATCACTATTTTTTTGACACCAAGCCCGAGTTGCTGAGCAAGGGATAAGTTCATATTGTCCTGTTGATCAGTATTTAACTGAGCCTCAGGTTTTATTTTTTTTATATCCTTAAGATTTACAATAATATCTTTCTTTTCAACTGGTTTAAGTTCTGCCTGTGTCGGCTTAGGAGGTGTGGCCGTAGACGCAACAGTCTTCTCAGGAGCAGGCTGGAGAGCTTTTTGAACTTTACCTGTTTTGCTTATTGGTCTTTTTTTGGGTTGTGCTGCTACCTGTTTTTTGACAGTTTTGTGCGCTGAATTTTTGTTTTGACCATGAACATCTACAACAACCCGAAAGGGATCATTGAGGTTGAAAACTTTATAATCAGAAATGGTTTCAATATCGAGCACCACTCTTACCGTGGTGGGGTTAAACTGGCCAGTTCGAACCTGTTTTAAGAGGCCATCCTGTATTGGAATGGGAGATCTGAATTTAGGGGGAATATAGCTCTGATCAAAATCAATATAGAGTCTTCTGGGGAGATCGGAATTTTTTTCGAGAAGATGAGGCGTATAACCTACGGGTTGGGATGCACGAATGACGATGCGTGTATACTCGTCAGATGACCAGTATTTTACAGGAAGAACGTTCACGAGATTGCGTGGAACAGCTTTGTTTGCAGAGTTCTTGCCAGTAGTTATATCTTCGTGTTTCTGTAGTAGGTCGTTAAGTCGATTAACCGCCTCGGTATGCTTGTCTCCCTCAGGGTAGAGATTGATGATTTTCTCAAGGGTAGTTGCAGCCTTTTTGTGATTCTTTTCTGTGTAAAGGTACATTTCAGCTGTTTTCAACAGCGCATCATCAGCCAGGTTACTTTTAGGGAATAACCGTGCCACATCTTTGTAATAGTTAATAGCCTCCTCGCCATCTATCACTTGCTGAAAGCGCTCTTTCATTCTCTGGTGAAGCTTACCCATCATGAAAAGACAGGAGGGGGCAATCTCGCTTTTGGGGTCAAGGAGATAGATTTTCCGAAAGTTTCGAACTCCGTTTAACCACTTTTTACGATCACCACCCAGTTCTGGTTCCCGTTCAAGTTTATAATAATAATTTTTTGCAACTTTATACTGGTCAGCATAAACAGAAGAATCACTATTTTCTTTGTTAGTTGACTGATCTGCGCCATGGGAGCTAAATGGTGCCAGGAGAAAGAGAAAAAACAGCAGGTATCTACTCAGCATATGCAGGCGTGCGGGCAAGCATTTAAAATATTTGAAGAAAAGTAGCATGTATGTTGGATCCGCTTACCCTTAGAATGAATTAGACAGCATAATGCTGAAAAGAGTAACGATTATCAGTTATTTTAAAATCAGAGTAATAAGTAATCTTATGAAAATATACTGCATCTTAGGCTATTCGTAAAAGTATTTCATCATATGTTTAGGAGAATGATTCGATGTTTTCACTGTTTCAAAAGCTCATGAGCCTTATATAAAATTTGGAGGGCATCAAGAGGAGTTGTTTCTTCAGGTTTGTAGGTTTCCAAGAGCTTTCTGAGTGGGTCTTCCTTTGGTGGAAATAGAGGTATTTGATGGGGGGTATTTGTTTTTTCAGTATTCTTTTTGGAAACAGCGAGATTTGGTCGCCCGTCTTGATTATATTCTTTGTTTTCGATATTGCGAAGAATTTCATGGGCCCTTTGTATTACTATGTCAGGAACTCCAGCCAGTCCTGCTACTTGAATTCCATAGCTTCGGTTGGTCGCACCTTTAATAAGCTTATGAAGAAAAATGATACTGTCGTTCCATTCACGAACGGCAATGGAATAATTTTTAATTCTGTTATGGGTTAAGGCAAGATCAGTCAGCTCATGGTAATGCGTTGCAAAAAGAGTTTTGACTCCTTTGTCATTTTTTTCAACCAGGTTTTCAGCAACTGCCCAGGCAATAGAAAGCCCATCATAGGTTGAAGTTCCGCGGCCAATTTCATCTAAGATTACCAGGCTATTTTCAGTTGCATTATTGAGTATATTGGCTGTTTCATTCATTTCAACCATGAATGTGGATTGTCCTCTGCGCAAATCATCCATGGCACCGACACGGGTGAAGATTCTATCCACCAGGCATATATCAGCTGATTCAACAGGGACGAAACTACCAATATGGGCCATGAGAACTATAAGCGCTGTTTGCCGAAGAACAGTTGATTTTCCAGCCATGTTGGGACCTGTGATAATGAGTAGTTCATGGTCCTGCTGGTTCAGGTGAACATCGTTTGGCACAAATCGACCAGGTTCAAGGGATTGTTCAATGACAGGATGTCTTCCCTCAATGATTGTTATGATATTATCCTGGGTGATTTTTGGTTTTAGGTAATGATACTTGGAGGCAGCTTCGGCCAGACTCACTAAAAAATCTAAACGGGCTATTTGATGCGCTGTGTCAAGTATACGAGTACTCTGAGCACTGATACGGTTTCTTATGTCGATGAACAAATCGTATTCAAGGCTTAATCGCTCATCCCAGGCAGAAGATATTTTGGTTTCAAGTTCTTTAAGTTCTGGAGTGATGAAACGCTCTGCATTTACCAGGGTCTGCTTTCTGATAAAATAGTCGGGCACAGAGGCGGCTTGTGCCCGACTGATTTCAAAATAATAACCAAAAATTTTATTGTAACCGACTTTGAGCTTTGCAATATTGCTTGTTGCTTTTTCTTTTTCTTCAAGTGCTAAGATCAATTGTTTGCCATCTCGTTCAAGTGTGGTCAGCTCGTCTAATTTCTTATTATATCCCTCACAGATCAAATTTCCTTCGCGAAGGGTAACAGGAGCATCATCACGGATTGCCTCGTTTATGAGCTGGTAAAGATCGTCAAGGGTATCGAGCTTGTCGTTGATATCCTGCAAAAGATCAGGAGTTGAGAATGCTGTAATTAAATCTTTAATTGCAGGTAGTTGACCCAGGGAAACTTTCATGGCCGCCATGTCTCTGGCATTGCCAAGTCCTAAAACTACACGACTGCAAAGCCTTTCCAGGTCGTAAACTCGATCAAGTGCATCCTGAAGATCTTTGCGTTGTCCAGGAAATGCCAGGAAGGATTCCACAGAGTTTAAGCGTGCCTGGATTTGGTTTTTATCACGCAGGGGAAAAAGGAGACGTTTTTTGAGTAATCGAGCACCCATGGGGGTGGCGGTGAGATCAAGAACGGAAAGTAAAGAGAGAGTTACGAGCCTCGTCGTCCGGATAAGAACAATGCCAGGGCCAGGGCCCCCAGCGTGCTTAGCAGGAAACCGGAAGGCTCAGGAACGGCAGATGGCTGCGTTTGTGCATTGGCTAGCAAAAACTCGTTGACGCCGTTGATTTGAAGATCGCTCAGCGCGGCGTTGTAGACGAGCGTCTCCACTAGATGAGTATTACTGTCCTGCGTAACACTACGGAGATCCCCAATGTAGAAATCGTCCGTCGAGGTGGGATTCGGAATACTGCCACCACTGGGTGTCGAGTCATTCAAGTAATCCACCGCTCCGTTGTACCACTGTGAAACAGCTCCGGCATCCAACCTCATCGAGCGTAGAAATACATCGGTGGGAATCGCCGTGCTGAGAATGTTGCCATTGTCAAAACGCATACTCCCGTCATTGCCGGCGACAAAGTTGGCTGTGTTACCGCTGGCACGGTTTTGGCCAATGCCGCCTACCCGGTCTTCGCCGCTCGTCCCGGCGGCCGTGTA